>NZ_JBBORC010000001.1:115000-222500 GCF_038004425.1 Solibacillus sp. FSL W7-1464 | reverse complement strand
TCGGTATTAGCCCCGGTTTCCCGGAGTTATCCCAATCTATAAGGTAGGTTACCCACGTGTTACTCACCCGTCCGCCGCTAAAATTTTAAAGGTGCAAGCACCAATAAAATTTCCGCTCGACTTGCATGTATTAGGCACGCCGCCAGCGTTCGTCCTGAGCCAGGATCAAACTCTCCATAAAAGTAGTTTGAAAGCTCATTTGCTTTGCTAGCGATTCAACTTCGTTAGAAGTTGAAATCTATTGTTTGCTTCATTTAAGAAGCTTGTTTCATTAACGTTGCTTGTTCAGTTTTCAAGGTTCATTTTCTCGTTTGTTATCAGCTCGTTGCTGACGACTATTAGAATATTACACTCCTTTTAATAAACCGTCAACAGTTTTTGAAAACTTTTTTTCAATATTTATTTCATCATTAATTTCTACTTATTTATATATACTTTTAAATTATTTTATATTTTATACTAAAAAAACAGATTCCAAGTACTATATAATAAATGTGAAAGGAGTGGGTGATCTATTATGCAACAAACTTTTATTAATTATGTGAAGAAAATGCAAAACTATTCGGAGGCGCTTTCCGTTATTTATTGGGATATGCGTACAGGGGCTCCCCGAAAAGGGTTGGAGCAACGTGCGGAAGTGATCGGAACATTGTCTGCAGAATTATTTGCTCTTCAAACAAGTGACGAACTGGGAAAAATGCTGTCCGAGCTTCAAAATGAGAAACTGGACTTTGTGACACAGCGTCTTTATGAGGAAGTTAAGAAAGAATATGACGAATCTAAAAAGATACCGGCTGAGGAATTTAAAGCTTACACGATTTTAAAAGCGAAATCGGAAGCAGCATGGGAAGAGGCAAAGGAGAAATCCGATTTCCAGATTTTCTTGCCGTACCTAAAAGAAGTAATCGATTATCAGAAGCGGTTTGTTCAGTACTGGGGTATTAAAAACGGTTCTGCCTATAATACCTTATTGGATAAATACGAACCGAATATGACGACTGATACGCTTGACGAGTTATTCGGTGAGCTAAAAGCAGTGATTGTTCCTTTAGTAAAAGCAATCGGAGAATCAAAAAATAAACCGGACACTTCCCTGTTATTCAAACACTTCCCGAAAAGCGGACAACATACCGCTTCACTGGAATTATTGAAGCAGCTTGGCTACGACTTTGAAGCAGGCCGTTTAAACGAAACGGTTCATCCGTTCATGATCGGTTTAAACAGTGGAGATATTCGGATTACGACGAAGTATGATGAAAATGATTTCCGTTCCGCTGTTTTTGGCACGATTCACGAATGCGGACACGCTTTATATGAGCAAAATATCGATGCCTCATTAAATGGCCTGCCGTTATCTACAGGTGCTTCGATGGGAATTCATGAATCTCAATCACTATTTTATGAAAATATTATCGGCCGGAACGAAAGCTTCTGGAAACATCATTACGCTATTTTACAAAAGCACTCTCCTGAACAATTTGGGAACGTACCGGCTGAAGCATTTTTAAAGGCGATCAATTTCTCGGAGCCTTCGTTAATACGAATTGAGGCAGACGAGCTTACTTACCCGCTTCATATCATGATTCGCTATGAAATTGAGCGAGAGATTTTCAATGGAGATTTGCAGGCGGAAGATTTGCCGCGCGTTTGGAATGAAAAATACGAAGAATATTTAGGTATAAGTCCGCAAAATAATGCAGAAGGTGTACTGCAGGATATGCACTGGAGTGACGGCAGCTTTGGTTACTTCCCAAGCTATGCGTTGGGCTTCATGTATGCGGCCCAATGGAAGCATGCAATGGATCAGGATATTCCGAACTTTGATGAGCTTTGCGAACGCGGTGAATTAGCACCTATTAAAGATTGGCTGACGAATAAAGTCCATCAATTCGGTGCGTTGAAAAAGCCGAATGAGTTAATACTGGAAGGTACCGGTGAACCACTTTCCGCAAAATATTTGGCCGACTATTTACAGGATAAATATACACAGCTTTATAATTTGTAGTTTTTAAGCAAGCCTTTACTTACAAAGGTTTGCTTTTTTATATAGAAAACCCGCTACATTGAATATGCAGCGGGTGATTACGGACTTATGAAAATATTTTTTGCAGCAGTTGATATCCTAAACCTTTAAATGCGATATCTAAAGCTGCAGCAATCACAATCGCTACAACTACTCCTATATAAAGCACCTTTTTCCCTTTCATAAATGCCTCCTGATTCTTTGGTTGTTATAATCCCCTGTTCTTCTTTATGTACGTCTCAACATTAGGGCAATACAATGATTTTACCATAGGATTTGCATTTTGATCGGCTAAAAATAATATAGGATTTTCTATAGAGTACATATAAAAGCGCCGAACCTTTTACATATTGTAAAACATCCGACGCTTTTTATTGAATTCGAAATTCCCCTCTTGCTCTCTACTTTAATTCATAAGAAGAAACATGAGTACACTTGTCGCTGAAACTAGAACACCTGAGATAATCAGGAAAAGGAATGCCTTTTTATATACTTCGGACTCTTTCCCCTGGCTATCGGTTGTACTTGTTCCTAATATTACATTAGCCGGTGCCACTACATTCCCGACCGATGCCCCCGTTGACTGACCGGCAATCACGAGAGGCAACGACAAATTATCCATTGTGTCTACTACAGATCCATGGAGCGGGGAAAACAGGACATTGGATGACGTGTTCGATGAAGTCATGAATGCCCCGATAATCCCGATAACATTTGCAAGTGCTACATAGACAGTCGGTGTTGAAACTTCCGCTATCCCCAATGCCATCACATTCGTCTGTCCCGTAGATTCCATAATCATTGTCATTGTCAGGAAACCTGCAATTGCCACTGATGCTCCTACTGCATTTCCCTTCATTTTGGAGAAAACATTTTTCGTTGTCTCTTTATTCTGAAGCCCTAAACGTTTATACCAAAAGTGGGCAAATATAAATGAAACGAGCAAATAGAATCCTGGATGGGTAAAAGGCGCTATCGGCGAATAAGTTTCTTCCGCGTCCATCGCAAAACCATACCCGGTTTCTACACCCGGGAATGAAAATCCGAACTCAAGCTGACCGATAAAGCTCTGGACAGGCGGAATACCGAGAAATAAAATGCTTGATGCCGATAAAACGTAGTAAGGCATAAAAGCTTGGTGGAGTGAAATATTGGGCTTGTCTTCAGGTTCCGTATCCGCTTCTTTCATAATATCCGTTTCCTCTTCAATCCCTGTATTTTCTTTATAGCGATTCATTTTGGCGAGCAGGAAAAGCGCTCCTAATGCAAGGATGCTAGGTAAAAATGCACTAAGTTCCGGATTGAACGTCACGAGTGCCAATTGACCCCCGCCTTGAATAAGGGAGATGACAACAACAGCAGGGAAGCCTTCCTTTATTCCTTTCCACTTTGCGACCATCCAGCAAATCATTAATCCGGCAATAATATTAGGAATCCATAGCAGAACTCCCGTGTAAAGCAAAGTAGCCGTTGTATCATCAATCTGTACCGCATTCTTCGTCGCAATCCATCCGATTCCAAGCGTACCGAACATTTTCGCCCATGCATGACCAATGAGCGGAATGACAATCGCCTGGACCGGCTTTACTCCCAGTCCTACTAAAAGAGGTGCGACAACAGCTATCGGCACACCAAACCCGGCTACTCCTTGTAAAAAGGATGAGAACACCCAGCCAAAACCGAGAATGAGGAATAAATAGTTTTTACTATGTTCCTGTATTTCCTCTCTTATCACTTCAAACGCCCCCGCTTCTTCTGTCGAATGATACAACAGCAGTGCAAACCAGACGACAAGCAGAATATAGAAAGCTTCCCAAAGTCCCTTCCCAAATCCGACCGCCAGATTATCGAGAGGCGCTTTGAAAGCAAAGTAACCGATGATCGTTGCGGTTGCCATTCCTATCCAGCCAGACGTACCCCCTGACCATTTAAGAACAAGCATCATTATTAAAAGCAGAACCAACGGCAAAACTGTCAAAGACCAATGTAATAGATCAACCGGAAGATTATTTTCCATATGCGAATTCCTCCATTAAAGCTATGTCTTGGATAATCACCATGCTAAAGCAATCCCATCACCGCGCGGATCCGCCCCGGCACTGTAAACGCCCCTATCCCTGTCGATTACAATTCCTTGGGCATGTCCCATTTTTTGAGAAAAGTTTTCCACTACTTCGACCTCATGTCCGCGCTGTTTTAACTCATTAACAATGGACACCGGTACTCTTGCTTCCACCTTTAAAGTCGAGCTTTCTTCTCCCCATGTTCGTCCATACAGCCAGCGGGGCGCTTCAATCGCCTGCTGAATATTATATCCAAGGTCGATTACTCTCGTTAACATGGCACATTGAGTTTGGGGTTGCCCTTCTCCGCCCATTGACCCGAATAACATATAGGGTTTGCCGTCTTTTAAAGCCATACCGGGAATAATTGTATGGAACGTAAGCTTATTCGGCTCAAGGGTGTTCGGGTGTTCTGCATCGAGACTAAAGGATGCCCCTCTATTTTGAAGCAGGAATCCGCAGCCTTCCGGAATAAACGCTGAGCCAAACTCATGGAAAATACTTTGGATAAGTGAAATACAGTTCCCTTCTCCATCGGTGACACATAGATAAGCTGTATCTCTACTTTCTTTAATGGATGGTAGTTTATTTAATTCATCTTCCATATAGGCTTTGTCCCAGGAGAAATGCTCATTTACATTCGATGAAAAATCTTTGGAGAGTAGTTCGTCATAAGGGATCTGAATAAATCGGGGATCGGAAACCCATTCATCTCGATACCGGAATTTCAGCTTGCTTGTTTCTGCCAGCAGATGATAGTAATCCGTTGTACCGTCCTGCAGTGCCTTTATATCGTATTTTTCAATCATATTCAGCATCATTAATACAGCAATCCCTTGTGTATTCGGTTTTACTTGTAAAATTTCGTAATCCCTGTAGTTTGTTGAAAGGGGTTCATCCCATTCAGAAGTATGATTCTTGAAATCGTCCATTGTGAGGAAAGCATTATGCTTATCCAAAGCCTTTATGATTTTCTCAGTGATTTCCCCTTGATAGAACGCATTTCTTCCGCCATTGGCTATCTGCCTGAAAGACCATGCCAAATCCGGTTGTATGAGAATTTTCCCCGCCTGCAACGGCTGACCGTTAATTAAAAATATTTTTTCGGTAGTCGGAAACTCCCTGATGACATCGGTCCTTTCCTGAATAAAACCACTTAATTTATTTGAAACCGAAAATCCATTTTCGGCATAATGAATCGCATCTTCAAACAGTTGTGACCACTCCAGTTTTCCATACTGTTGGTGTAGACTCCACCATGCATCAACCGTGCCGGGAACTGTATTGGCCGCTAGTGGTCCGCGCTCAGGAATTTCGTTGTACCCTTTTTGTTTGTATGCTTCCCTCGTCGCCATGCTTCCTGATTTTCCACTACCGTGTAACGCTCTTACTTTACTTTCATTTTCATCCCACACAAGGGCAAATAAATCGCCACCAAGTCCCGCCATATGGGGTATTACAACAGCAAGTACGGAATTGACGGCAATCGCTGCTTCAACTGCATGCCCACCCTGTTCAAGAATCCGTTTACCCGCTTGTGTGGCTAAGTAATGAGGTGACGTAACCGCCCCGTTTTTCCCTTCCATCACCGGTCTGCCTGTGTCCACAAATGAATTATTTTTAGTCAAAATATACCTCCTTTATATTACTTACTCTCTATTTCCCTTCCCCGCATAACTATTAATAAACTAAGGAAAATAGTAGAAATACCCCCAAAAAAGGCGTCTCCCCGGTAATAGGAAGACGCCTGAATTTTTTATTTTAATTTTTCTATGAAATGCTTTAATAATCGTGCGGTTAAACCCCAAATTGTATAGTTACCGTATTCGTAAAACCATTCTTCCATCCGGCTTGCGCGCCATTCGTAATTTTCGCCATTCGCAATTTTATCGTACGGGAAATCAATCGGGGGCTTCGGTTCAACCGGAACATAATGTACATATGGTTCATGTGTCAGCAACCAGTTTAACGGGACCGTGAACAGTTCTTCGACTTCATCCTTATTAAATGTGTTCAGCTCCGACTGCTCGATGATCCCGATAAACGGATAGACAACAAAAGCCGGTGATATAACAAATGGACTGAGATGCCCTACTAGTTCAATCGACTGTTGATCGATTCCGAGCTCTTCATGTGTTTCCCGAAGCGCTGCAGCGAGCGGCGACTCATCTGTCTCATCAATCTTTCCGCCTGGAAAGCTAATATCGCCAGGTTGTTTGCGCATCGTGAACGCACGCACCTCAAACAAAATATGCCACTCGCCCTGTTTTTTCACGAGCGGGATGAGCACGGCCGACCGAAAAGCAGTGTCTTCCCCTAAAAACAGAGGCTGCGGTTTTGCAAGCTGTCCTTTCAGATGATTTAAATCCATATCCTTCTCCACCTTACTAAATAATTATCTTTATCGTACCATGACCGCCTTGCCTGGTGAAACGGAAATGTCGAAGTAACACCTCTCACCCCTTTACTGCATACGATACAACAACACTATTAGAGAAAAGGATGACCAAATGAAATGGCTTAGAACTGCCCTCTTCGTTGGGCTTTTATTGTTGTTGGTCGGCTGTGGACAGAAGGATTTACAGGAAGTAAAAGTAGGCGAAGTTACCCGTTCTATATTCTATGCTCCTCTTTATGCAGCGATTGAAGAAGGTTTTTTTGAAGAAGAAGGATTATCGATTGAACTGTCAACGATCCCCGGCGGAGACAAAACGATGACCGCGCTTTTATCGGACGGCATTGATATTGCCTTGATCGGGGCTGAAACGTCGGTTTATGTATCAGGGCAGAATCCGAATGATAAAGTCATCAACTTTGCTCAGCTAACGCAAACAGACGGAACATTTTTAGTTGCGCGTGATCAGAATGTCGACTTTAGCTGGGATGGTTTAAAAGGCAGCACATTTTTAGGTCAGCGTGTTGGTGGGATGCCGCAAATGGCCGGTGAATTTGTGCTGAAAAAACAAGGGATTGACCCGCATAATGATTTAAATCTGATTCAAAATATCGATTTTGCCAATATTGCGAATGCCTTTGCTTCAGGTACAGGTGACTATGTTCAACTTTTCGAGCCGACTGCAAGTATTTTTGAACAGCAAGGCATCGGAAAAATCGTTGCTTCATTCGGCGAAGAACTTGGTGCCATTCCATATACGGTATTTATGGCAAAAGAAAGTACATTCTCGGAAAAAGAAATGATGGATAGCTTTACGAAGGCACTTTACAAAGCACAAAAATGGGTGTACGAAGCATCCAGTGCTGACGTTGCAAAAGCGATTGCTCCTTACTTTGAAGATACCGACCAAAAAATTATTGAGCAGGTTGTGACGCGTTACCGCGATCAGGAGTCTTTTGCAAAAGATCCGATTATCGGTGAAGATGAATTCCAAAATCTTCTTGATGTAATGACCGAAGCAGGCGTCCTGGAGTTTGAGCCAGCTTACAAAGATTTAGTAAACCGGTCATTTGCAGATGCGGTTGTGAAGTAAATGACTTATTTGGAAGTGAAAAATGTTACCCATCATTTCTTTAAAGAACAGCAAGTGGCAACAGCTCTTGAAGATGTGAATTTTACAGTTAATTCAGGGGAATTCGTCTCCTTTTTAGGTCCGAGCGGCTGTGGGAAATCCACACTGCTCTCTTTACTGGCAGGCTTATTAAAACCAACTACCGGTTCGATTAATTTTGCTGAACCGGATGTTGAAATCGGCTATATGCTTCAGCAGGATTTTTTGTTTCCATGGAAAACAATCGAAGACAATGTCGCACTCGGTTTGAAACTGTTAAAAAAAGAAGAAGATCGCTCAATTGTTGATGAATTGCTCGAACAATTCGAATTGGCACATACGAAAAAGCTTTACCCGCCCCAGCTTTCAGGAGGGATGCGCCAACGTATTGCACTTGCCCGTACACTTGCCGTGAAACCAACATTACTTTTGCTTGATGAACCATTTTCTGCGCTCGATTTCCGGTCCAAATTATCACTTGAAAACTTTGTATCCGATACGTTGAAACAGTTTTCAACGACGACTATTTTGGTTACGCATGATATAAGTGAAGCCATCGCGATGAGTGATAAAGTATTTATCTTTAGCCCTCGTCCGGGGACTATTGTAAAAAGCTTCATCATCCCGGAGGAAATTCGTGAACTGGCACCATTTGAAGCAAGAAACGCCCCTGCCTTCCAAGTACTATTCCAGGAAATATGGAAGGAGCTTGATTCGGATGAATATTGAACAGCTACAACAGCAATATAATGAAAAGCGGCGACGTGAAAAACGCAAAATTTTCTCTTTCCAAATATTGCTCCTTGTCGGCCTTCTTCTATTTTGGGAGGTTACTACACATTTCCGCATACTGGATCCGCTCATTTTCAGTAGCCCGCGTGCGGTTGGGAGCCTTTTTATCACAAAAATAACGGACGGCACCTTATTCCCGCATATTGCCATTACATTGTTCGAAACCGTTGTCGGCTTTATATTAGGGACTCTTCTCGGAACATTGCTCGCGATTTCGCTATGGTCTTCCAAAACATTTGCCAATGTAATGGATCCCTACCTTGTCGTATTGAATGCAATGCCTAAAGTAGCGATCGGACCGATGATTCTTGTAGTTTTCGGACCGAATATGTTGGCAGTTCTCGTCATGGGTGTACTCATTTCGGTTATAATTTCGACCATTGTTATTTTTTCCGCGTTTCAGCAAGTAAACGAAAACTATATTAAAGTGATGCAGCTTTTCCGGGCATCCAAATATGAAACATTCCGACATGTAATTCTTCCCGCCTCTACCCCGACGATTATTTCTACTTTAAAGGTGAATGTCGGCTTGTCATGGGTTGGGGTTATTGTCGGGGAGTTTTTAGTATCATCAAGCGGTCTCGGCTATCTGATTATTTCCGGATTCCAAGTGTTTAACTTTACGTTAGTATTCCTGGCACTTCTCATCATCATTGTATTGGCAACGATGATGTATAAAGGCGTTGAACTGATTGAACGAAAGGTATTGGAAAAGCAGTGAGTAGTGAGTAGTGAGTTGAAAAAGTCGTCGGGGCAAATTGAAAAACATCCATTTTTCCTCTGGGGAGAAAATTGGATGTTTTTGTTTTGTGTTGTATATAAAGGTTAATATCCTCATCAAAAGAACGGTTTAAGCTTCCCCATTGTCGGAAAACAGAATTTATAATCCCGTTTTCCCCATCCAACTCCACGCTCCGTTTGTTGCGAATCGGCTTCAATCCTTTTATGCTAAAACAGTAGGAGGGAAACGAATGGATAATGAAAAAATTGGCCAATTAATTTATACATTGCGTAAGGGGAAAGGGATGACACAAAAGCAAGTAGCAGATGCACTGTTTTTATCGGACCGCACCATTTCAAAATGGGAAAGAGGAATCGGATGTCCTGATATCACACTTATTCCTCAGCTCGCTGCCCTCTTCGATATTCCAATAGAAAATTTACTGACAGGTGAAATAAATCAAAACGATTTCGTAGGAGGCAATATGAAAAATTCAAGCTATTATGTATGTCCAAGCTGTTCGAATATCGGTTTAGCAACAGGGAATTTTACAGTTTCGTGCTGTGGACGGAAATTGGAGCCATTAGCTGCTGTAAAAGCTACGGACGAACAAAAACTAAATATAGAAGAGATCGATATGCAATGGTGCATTTCTGCAGACCACCCGATGACAAAAGACCATTACGTATCATTTATCGCGCTGGCAACAGGTGATCAGATTCAGTTATACAAACAGTTCCCTGAATGGGCTTTGCAGGCTACAATTCCTCGTAAAAAGCACGGGAAACTGATTTGGTTTGATACACGCGACGGATTATTTTATCAGTATATTTAATTCCTTAATAAACAGTCTCCAACTATTAGACAACAGCTAATAATTGAGACTGTTTTTTATTTTTATACTACCTCAATAATCGCCTTCAACCCTTCATCCAAAAACGGAATTCCCTCTTCCCTTCCTTCAAGCATAATCGAGAAAATATAGTCCCTCCCGCTTTTTCCTGTTACATAGCCGGATAATGTATTCACTTGATGAATATAGCCTGTTTTGGCGAATATTCGCTGTTGCAGTTCCGGCTCTAAAAAGCGGTCTTTTAGTGTTCCGCCAACAAGTCTGTTGGTATTTCCACCAACTGGCAGGGATTCGTAAAAGTTCTGGAAATACGGTTCCTTTTGCAGCACAAAGAGCAGCTCGGATATACCATTCGAGTGCAGACGATTATGATGTGACAGTCCCGAACCATCAGCAAATTGCCACGTTGTAAAATTAATTTGCCGCTTTTCCAAATAAGCGCGCACTACTTTTAGGCCATGCTCGTAATCCCCTACTCCATGCTTTTGTTTCCCCATCGTTTTCAGGAAAATATCGGCGATGCTGTTATTGCTTAGCTTCATAAAAATTGAAAATATCTCTGCAATCGAACGAGACTCGTGCGTGTGTATTAGTTTGGCATGGTCTGGCGTTGCGCCGCTATCGATGGCCTCTTCCGGTTCAAAGCGAATGTCTGCATCTTTGCATAATTCTTTGAAAAACAGCAGCGTGTTTTTCGTAGGATCCTGGTGGGACACCCAAACTTTTGCCGTTTCTTCTTCCGGTATTTCTCCTGTAATTACGATTTGGCTTGTATTATTAATGCGACGGATTTCCAATGTACTTTCGGCATTTCTGTCTACTGTTTTTGCTTCATTAGAAATTTGGAGACCACTTAAATGCGGGATGACTGTAAAACTCGGCTTTTCCCCGATATTTCCGGAAGTTGCCTGGACAATTATTGTGCTCGCATCAAAATCATCATTTGGTGACATCGTAATAGGTGAAATACGGGCCCCGTAATAATGGGTTTCCCCTTCTTCATCAACACCTGGAGGCAACGTATCCCCTGAAAAATATGTATCATCCCCGATTAGCTTACCTTTCACCTGATGGATGCCGTATTTTCGTAAAACTTCCGCAAAAAACTTAAGAGTTGCTTCATTTATTGTCGGATCACCGTAGCCTTTCACATAAACATTTCCGTATAACGTGTAGCCTTCAATATTTCCATCGATATAAATTTCTGTTTTAAATCGGTAGTCCAGTCCAAGCTCCGCAATTGCAGCCGTACCCGTCAGGATTTTCATATTGGACGCCGGGCGCATTAAACAATCCCCTCGGTATGTATAAACAATCTCTCCGAAAGTTCTGTCCCGCAGCGTAAAAGTTGCCTTATCCTCTCCTAAAATTGACTCCACTATTTCGTCCAATTTCGTAATTGCATCACTGTTTAAATTTCTCTCTTGAATCTCTTCCATATTATCCCCCTGAATTGTTAGAATTTACTGTAAATTTATTCTAACAGAAATAGTTATTTGCGGTTAGCAGGAATTTAAATGCATTCGATTTTCTAATATATATGGAATTGTTCTAATATATTTTTATTTGTTCTAATAAAACGCCGATGTTCTAATATATCTTTTCATTGTTCTAATAAGAGTCCGCTTTGTTCGAATATCCGTTTATGATTAGCTAATATCGACAACACTTTTTCTAATATCCCGCGCAACTGTTCTAATAAAAACTACCCACGCATAAAAAACGCACTTCCAAATTGAAAGTGCGCTTAAAATCAGAAATTATTGAGCTGTATATCCACCATCAACCGTTAAGCTGTTGCCTGTCATGAATGAAGAATCGTCACTTGCCATAAATAATACGGCTTTTGCCATTTCTTCTGCTTGTCCAAGACGTTTCATCGGTGTCATCGAAGCTAATGCCTGTTTGCTTTCTATAGGGATAATCGGTGTGTCAATGAATCCCGGGCATAGTGAATTCACGCGAATATTCTGCTCTGCATATTCAAGTGCAAGTGAGCGTGTCAGGTTAATTACGCCACCTTTTGCCGCATTGTATGCTGCCGATCCAGGTGAACCAACCCATCCGTACATTGAAGCGGTGTTGATGATTGAACCTCCACCAGACTTCAGCATTTCACGGATTGCTTCACGCGCTACCAGGAAAACACCATCTAAGTCGACATTGACTGTATTGCGCCACTCCGAATATTCCAATTCATGTGAAGGGAAAACACGGCCGATGCCTGCATTGTTAAATACAATATCTACTTTGCCAAATGCTTCAATTGTCTGTTTAAATATATTTGCTACTTCTTCTTCACTTGTAATATTTGCTTTAACAAATAATGCTTCCGCGTTAAGCGCTTTCAATTCCGCTTCGAAAGCTTTACCTTTTTCTTCATTTAAATCAACTAGTACGACTTTAGCACCTTCAGAGACAAATAATTTTGCTGTTGCTGCACCAATACCTGATGCACCGCCAGTGATGACTGCTACTTTACTTTGTAATTTACCCATCTTTTATTCCTCCAGTATAATGATCTATAGAAATGATGCACATTAAAGTTAAATTTATTCAAACTAAAAGAATATGCAACATTGTTTACTACTCAATTGTAACAATTTCTACAAATACAACAATCAGTAGAATATTGTAAAATGTATAATTAGTAGACACTTATTATCATTCTGTCTTTTTTAACACGGAGGGATTGTCATGGAAAATAACCAAATGGATACATCCAAGCGAAAAAGTCGTACAAAAGACCATTTTAAACTAGCGTTAATCGATCTGATTAAAAAGAAAGGTTATCATGCCATTTCCGTAAAGGATATTGTCGATCACGCTTCCTACAATCGCAGTACATTTTACGTGCATTATCAGGACAAATATCAGCTGGCAGAAGAGTTACTTGAAACAATGCTTGCAGGATTGGAAGAGTCCGTTGGAAAGCCATACATACCCGGACAAAAAGTATATACGACAAAACTGAATGCCCCTTCTTTTAATATTATTTCCTACATATACGAGAACCGTAATTTTTTTGAACTGATTACATACGATGATACATTAACAGGCTTACATACAAAATTTCCTCAATCGATATTAAAAATATACGAAGAGCAGTTCATATTCCAGACCATCAATAATATTCCGGTAAACATGGAATACTTTAAACGATATGCTGCATACGGATTTTACGGACTCATTCAAAATTGGATCAACAGCAATTTTAAAGAATCCAAAGAAGATTTTATTGAAGAAGTCATCGCTCTATCCCAAACCCATATTTATTCATTGGAGTTTGTGGGGAAACAAAAGAAATAACGGGATTCTTGAGCCCAAACAGCATGTGGCTTTACCCAAAATAAAAACTAACCTCATGGCGAGGTTAGTCTACGAATAGATGAGATGTTCATCGAATAGCCTTTCAGCTTCCGATAAACATCTTTTTCATCTTTTTATTTTTATACATTTTCTGATCAGCCTTACTAAACAGTTGTCTCATGATGCCATAGGAAGAAGGTGAATACTCATAGCCGATTGAAATTCGAATAGGCGAAAATGGTAAATCTTTTGAAAATTGTTCCATTCCCAAGTACACTTTTTCTATATATTGTTCGACTTCCAAAACATTTTTGTTTGGGCTCATTACGATGAATTCGTCCCCGCCTATTCTTGCAACAATCATTTCTTCATCGGCCATTTTTTTCAAACAATCAGCTGCGGCAATAATTAAACGGTCACCCATTTGATGTCCATATTGATCATTAACTTCTTTTAAATCATCTAAGTCTGCGATAATGACGGACATAGGGATTGCCAGTTCATTATATTCTTTCTTTTTTAATTGGAAATACTCCCGATTATATAAACCTGTCAATCCGTCATGAGTCGATTTGTATTTCAGCTGCTCCTGTAAAATATGATGACTATGAACGTTTCTGTAAACGCCTTGTACCGCGATTACTCTGCCGTCTTTGTACACAGGTGTCGCATATTCTTCAAACCAGATATACTGTCCTAAGTGGTTTTGAAATCTTACCGTTATCGGCTCATCAAAGTTAAGGGCTCCCATCTGCTTCATTCTTATAATTTGGCAGTCATCCGGGTGAACAATCTCAAAAATTTTATCCGGATTTCTCAAATGATCTTCCAGCATAAGCGGTCCTAAAATATTATTAATATTTGGGCTTAAATAAAGATACTTTAGTTTCGGATAGACTTCGCAGTAATATAAAATATCCCGAATGCCTTCAGTCGTTTTAATCATTGGATCAATTAAATCAATTTTTTGTTGCAACTTCGATTTTACCTTGTACAGATGTATACATAATATGATTAGGCCGATTACTATACCCCCTACAACAATCTCCATAAAAACGACCCGCTTTCAATTTATCTCTACAGTTTCCATAGTATTATTTTACTATAACTCTAAATACAATGTATATATTAAACTCCCCTATAACAAGTATAATTTGGTACTTTTCTGAAGAAGAAATGATAAAGTTTTAACATTTTATTTTCCCCATCTTCCAACAATTAAAAACCGCACTTCCACTAAAACGGAAGTGCGGTTTATATTTTTAAGCGATCCAATCCTCTTTCGGAATATCGTTCGCTTCTTTCTTGCTATAGTAACGCCCTTTTGTCGTCAACCCTAAAATGACAGTCAGAATTGCTGCCATAAGCGCTGCGAAAAAGGCAGCAGTATTTTGCAGGAAAGTGCCCATATATCCGAGCGCTGCAATTGTGCCGATTACAGTTGGGACAATCAAAGCAATGACACCAACCGGATTCCATTTAAACAGGTTTTCCTGTCTGGATTCGTAATAGCGTGGGCCTATTTTCAGCCATTTTTTGAGAACGAGTGCTTCCGTGACGAGAACGGCTGCCCAGCTCATCAGTGCTACACCTTGGAAGGTCATCGCAATCTGAAGATGATCGACAATACCCCCAAGCATTAAGATCATCGCCGCGACACCACCTACTACAACCCAAAAACGACGGCCTGGTGTGAAACCAAACATGTTTTCAAAAAAGTTCGAGAGAGAAAGTGAGCTACTATAAATATTCGTTATATTAATACGGACCTGCGTCAGTACCGTGAATACCACACCACCAAATCCTAACAATGTCACGATATAAACACCGGGATTAGCTTCAGAAAACTTTACGCCGAACCAAATGCCAAGCCCGCCCATTACACCAAAACAGAAGATTTGCGGAATAAAACCGATGGCAATAGAACCGATTTTCAAGTCTTTCGGTTTCAGGAAACGTGCATAATCCGAGGCAATCAAAGCCGTAAGCCCCATGATGCCGTGTTGCATTCCGATACATAACAGCAATGCCGTACCGCCTATTTGAACACCTTCAGGCATATAGGTCCAGAAATTTCCGGGGTTTAGTGATGGGGTATTAATAGCAATAACAATGGCGGTAATGAGGAATAATCCAAAAATCGGCAATGACCATTTTTGAAGTTTGTCCAATTGTTTAATGCCAAACCAGTTTAACGGAATTACTAAGGAACCAAAGATTACAATTAAAAGCCAGATTGGAATAGCCGGGAAAAATGCATGAACTGCAGCGACTAAAATCATACCTTCAAATGCACAATACATAATAAAGTTTGATGCGTAAATTAATGAGGTTAATGAGGCTCCGATATAACCGAATCCTCCGCGGGATAATAAGTTGACGTTCATGCCGGACTTAGCCGATAAATAAACAATGATACTTCCAAGGATACCTGCAACAATGATGGCATAGCCAGCCGATATAATCGCATTGACCGCGCCGAACTGTAGTGCCATAACGCTTCCCATCTGGAAATAGAAGATGGCAGTCGCAATGCCAAATGTAATATTCGTGATACTTAACCAGCCCATTTTGCGCTCTTCACGCGGTACTCGGTCAAACGTATAGTCACTCGTTGCTTCTTCTTGATATAAGTCACGTTCTCTTAAATTCTGATCTGCAGTAATATCAGATCTCATTCAATCAAATCCTTTCTGTACTTATACTTCTTTTGTTTCAATGGAACTTTTATTAGTGGCGGATGGATCTTTATAAGGGAAAGGGCGGTTACGGGTAATCATCTGCAATTGATCCCTTCAATTCAGAAACAAAAAAAGAAATGATTTTTTTACCGCGCAGATAGTTGTGAGCGTAAGTTAAATAGCTCCATTAAATATTTTAACATAATTTAACGCAATTATTTGCCTTCTCGGTCTAAGTCGTTCTTTAGGGCTACAAGAACCCCACTCTTTTCCATACATTAAAAAAGCTCGAAAAACATAAAATTCCCTTGTTTTCCGAGTTGTTTCTTATAGCCAATATGACTAACCGTTTATTCTACATATTCTTTTACACTTACCGCAAAACGGCTGTTTGGCAGATACACTATTTCAAGCGGTTTCCCTTTCCAATTTGCTTCGTAATCTCTCCGGAGAATTTCCAAATTATACACATCGATTGTCAGTTTTTCAAACTCAAGCTTCATCAGTTTTGGCAGACCGTAGTCGGGCGGTTCATATTCCTCGCCTATCGGTAAGGCAACCATCTCTTCAAAGTCTTGATTTTCATAAGCCACTTTGTCTTTATAAAGGAGTGCTGATGTTTCTGCAAAAGAGTAACCGACTCCAATCATGATTATTGCACTAACTGCGCCCATCATTTTTCCAAACCAGTTCTTTATCCCAAATACCAGCCCAATGAACCCGATTCCAAAGCATACACTTACCCCTGCAGCAGCAAGGGCATTCATCATCTCATGAACAATAAAATGCTCTTTATAAAAGAAGGATACTCCCCATATTACAAAGGATGCCAATAGAATAAGCATGGCAATCAGCATAAAAACTGCATTCATACCATCCCCTTTTTGATAACCTGGCCAAAGTGAGCGGCGTTTCTTTTTTTATTTGTTTTCTTCACTTGCTTAAAAACCTTCTTCACTTCCTCCAATTTCTAAAAGTGAAACTATCATCAGGTCAATTTAATTTCTTTATGTTTTCTACGTTTTGAGGAATTGTTGGTTTCTGAGTTTATAGATGCATTTATAGCATTCCGGTAAAGAGTATAATTTCCCTAGCGTAATATTAATCGATATCTTCGGCCTGGTAATGGCTCGGTCGTCTTTCCTATTCACCAATCAATGCATAAAACTGATAGCCCATATACAGCGCCATTATCCAAATGATGACTGCAGATACTTTATTAAGATAATTTAAAAATTTCCCGTTCTCGTCAATTTGTCCAATCTTTCTTCCGACAATGGCAAGCGACAGAAACCAGATCCACGATACGATTATACAAGCCACTGTAAACATCCATTTCTCATAACCTGTATAAGCTAATGAACTTGTTCCGATTACCCCGATTGTATCTAAAATAGCATGCGGGTTAAGTAGCGACACGGATGCAGCAAATGTTATTTGGCGTCGAGCTGAAAATTCTTTTTTTTCCCGTTTCGTATCTATCGTAGGATTATCTTTCCAGATTACCCATCCCATATATGCCAAGAAAAAGAACCCTGCTAAAAAAAGTGCAATTTTCAACCATTCAAAACTGAAGACTATTACCGATACTCCCGCAACCGCCAAATAAATTAAAATCGTATCACAGATGCCTGCTGTTACAATTGCAGGCAATGCTTTCGTAAATTTCCTGTGTGTTGCGCCTTGATTAAAAATAAATACGTTTTGAACACCTAATGGCAAAATTAAGCCAAATGCCAATAGGATTCCATGAATTAAAGGTTGCACATTTATTCCTCCTGTTTCCATTATTTAAGAATAACGGGGAATGAACAATTTGTCTCCTCTTGCTAAAGAGATTCAGGCATAGTCTGTGATACTCATTGACAAAAGTGCAGAGCGTTTTTTTCGAGCATCTTGACTTACCATTAATTGATAAACTAATGTAGTAAATAGAACATGATAGGCGATAACGTTCGCCCATAATCGCCTATAGACGAATGACTCCTGTCAGTTTGATGAACTGGCGGGAGTCTGTTTTATTTAAGGGGGTTGACTAATTTGCAAATGATTTTAATAGGAATCGGCGGTGCTATTGGAGCAGCATTAAGATATAGCGTTTCCTTGCTCTTCTTAACAAACGATACAGCTGTCTTCCCTTTTGCAACGGTTGCAGTAAATTTGGCAGGCTGCTTTCTATTAGGGATGCTCTCTTCCGGTCTTGAACTAAAACTAATAAAAAATCCTTACTATCTTTCAGCATTTAAAACAGGCTTAATCGGCTCGTTTACAACCTTTTCCACAGTTAGTGTCGAGGTTATCCAGCTGCTGCAGCACCACTTTTATTTTTCAGCCATCCTCTATATTTTTATTAGCGCCATCTTCGGATTACTATTTGTTGGGTTTGGCATGAAAATCGGGAAAGGCTTTTCGGAAAGAGAGGAACCTGTATGATCAATTTCTTGTTAGTGGCGGTTGGCGGATTTTTCGGTGCCATTTTGCGCGCTGTCATTTCCAAGCGGCTCAATCATAAAAACCGATTTGTTCACTTCGGCACTTTTACGGTAAATGTGTTCGGCTCATTTGCACTGGGTTTTTTAGTTAATATGCATATTCATGCAAATGTAAATCTCATTTTGAGTATCGGATTTTTAGGTGCTTTCACTACATTTTCTACTTTCAAATTGGAAAGCCTGACACTTGTCCATGCAAAACAGTCGATGCAATTTGTACTCTATTCTTTACTCACATATACGGTCGGCCTGTCATTTGCCTTTGCCGGCTTCGGGTTGGCAAACTTATATTTATCCTGATGTCTCCGGTTCCCCTCCAATCAGCATCTGTTTTGACGTGCAATGTTTATAATCAAATGACGCGGGTAAATTTACATTGTGCAACATTCAGATGAGGAGGATGATAGAAATGGTAAAACATATTGTGGGATATTATGATTCAGAAGCAGAGGCAATCGATGCAATTGAAGATCTAAAACGACAAGGTTACCGTTCTGAAGATATTTCAGTTATCAGTAAAAGCCGATCGGATGTTGATACGATTTCCGATGAAACAGGTGCCAACGTTGCTGAAGGTGCAGCTACAGGCGCGGCTGCGGGCGGTGCATTAGGCGGAATTGGCGGCGTTCTTGCAGGTCTTGGCGCATTGGCGATTCCAGGTATCGGTCCGATTGTAGCAGCAGGTCCGATTGTGGCGGGTATTACAGGCGCGGCGGCTGGTGCAGGTGTCGGCGGCTTGACGGGTGCCCTTATTGGTATGGGGATTCCCGAAGATGAGGCGACACGCTACAACGAACAATTTGAATCCGGTAAAATTTTAATTATGGTAGATGAAACTACTCGCGGGACAACACTATTATAGTAAAACAGCAGAAAGTCTTCCTGATTTATCGGGTTGGCTTTCTTTTTTGTTCAATCATAAATGAAGAGTTCTTCCACCTGTTTCCTCATGTTTACAAATATTCCTCAAGGGTAAATTTCAGTATAAGCAAAGAGATTTGAGAGGATGAGGGAAATGGCAAAACATGTCGTAGGTTATTATGATACAGAAGCAGAAGCAATCAAAGCAGTTGAGGAGTTAAAGCGACAAGGATATAGTGCTCAGGAAATCTCAATTATTAGTAAAAATGTATCGGATGTAGATGCAATCTCCAATGAAACCGGCGCAAATGCAATGGAAGGTGCCATTACAGGGGTTGCTGCAGGCGGCACATTAGGAGGACTTGGCGGTGTTATTGTCGGACTCGGTGCACTTGCCATTCCAGGAATCGGACCTGTTGTTGCGGCCGGTCCAATCGCTGCCGGATTGACAGGATTGGCTACCGGTGTAATGGTCGGCGGAATTGTCGGTGCTTTAGTTGGTATGGGGATTCCTGAAGATGAGGCCGAGCGTTACAACGAACAATTTGAAGCAGGCAAGATTTTAATTATGGTAGCAGAAGATAAGCGCGGTTCCGAATTATAAAAAATAGCCGTGCATCAAAATTGCAGGGTTTGACTTAAATATCGTTATCAGCAATATTGTATCTGCATTGCCAGAGAGCGATGCCATTCCAAATTTAGTTGGAATGGCATTTTTTATTGTGCTCGCTTATGTAAAATAATTTTCCCTAACCCATTTGCGATAAAAGCAGTTGCATTTTAAAACAAAAGCAACTCCCTCTATTAAGCAAGATATTTACTCCCCTTGCAAAATATTTTATAGTTTCTGAATTTTATTAATTAAATATGTATTGCAATATAACATCTTTAGTAATAAAGTATTGCGTTATAGATTTATTTTTTTGAAGCTATTATCCTATACAGCAAAGGAATGTTATAATTTTGAATTTTTTTACGAACTGGTCTATTAAATATCGACTTATTTTTGCATTTGCCATTGTACTTTTATTGCCAACGCTAACCGTATCTTTTTTTTCATATAACAACACTAAAAACCTGATTTATGAAGAACATGAGTCAACTGCTGAACAAAACTTGAATTTATTGAATACAAAGATTACAGAAACAATTCAGCCGAAGCTTCAGCAGCTGTCATATTTTTCATCATATATTTCACAGGATATTCTCGAAAATGATGACAAATTTAATTTACTATTTGATGAATATCTCGGACTTCACCCAGAAATCAATATAGCCTATGTAGGGACAGCTGATGGTCAAATGCTCCGCCGCCCCGCACACCAATACGAAGCAGGCTACGATCCACGGGAACGTCCATGGTATATCCAGGCGGTTGAAGCAAAGGGAGAAGTAATCATTACCGATCCTTATATTGCAACAAGCTCAGGCACTCTTGTCGTAACGATTGCACAACAATTAGCGGACAAATCAGGGGTTATCGGAATTGATTTGGCGATTCAAAAGTTAGCAGAAATTAACGATTCAGTATCGATTGGCGAGAAAGGCTTCACAATGCTTTTGGATAGTAAAAACAATTATATGGCAGCACCTGATATTGAGATCGGTTCAGCAGCCGGAGAGTCGATCAGTACTAATATTAATGGTAACAATGGTGTCATTAAAGACGATCAAACAAAAACTTTTTACGTTAAAAATGAACAAACAGGATGGACAGTACTTGCGAAAACATTTGACAGCGAAGCAGAGGCTGTTGCAAATAAAAACTTGTTTAATGATTTAACGGTTGTTTTTATTGCCTTTATTTTCGGAGCAGTTTTTGTCTATTTGATTATTCGATCGATCAATGGACCGCTTCAGGAATTAACTAAAAAAGCAAACCTTATTAGTGAAGGTGACTTATCCGTAAAAGTAAATATAAATTCCCAAGATGAAGTTGGACATTTAGGCGAAGTATTTAATACAATGCGCGAGAACTTAAGTATTTTAATACAACAAGGGTTGCATAGTGCGGAAGGTGTGAGAGAAGCCGCTTCTTCGTTGAAAGAAAGTACAAATTTAACAATCGAGGCGACAGAGCAATCCGCACACGCAGTACAAGAAGTAGCCGCCAGCACTGACGAGCAGTTAAAAGGTAATGAGCAAAATGCACAATCGATGAAGCAATTAGCTCAACATATTATTGAAATTGCAGATCGTTCACTCGATGTCACTTCTCTATCCACTAATGCAATCAGTACAGTAAACGAAGGAAATACTGTTGTTCAAAACACAGTGAACCAAATGAATTCAATTGATGGCTCTGTAGCACAATCAGATGAAAAAATTCGCGCATTATCAAAACGTATTGATGAAATTGGAAGTATTGTAGATGTTATTAACAGTATAGCAAACCAAACAAATTTATTAGCGCTAAATGCAGCCATTGAAGCTGCTCGTGCGGGTGAGCATGGAAAAGGTTTTGCAGTTGTTGCACAGGAAGTTCGTCTGCTTGCAGAGAGTTCACAGCAATCAACAGAGCAAATCAATGTGTTAATTAAAGGAATTCAGGAAGACACGGCAAATTCCGTTTCATTAATGAATCATGCGAAGATAGATGTTCAGCAAGGAATAAAGCTGACAAGCGAGACAGCCGACAAATTCCAGCAGATTTTAGAAGCACTACAGACTATTGCTCCTAAAGTGAATGATGTTACTGCAACTGCACAGGAAATGGCTGCTTCTGTCGAACAAACTTCTTCTACAGCAACTTCATTAGTGACACACGCCCAAACGACTGCTGCTGCAGCTGAAGAAGTCGCAGCTGCAACAGAGGAAATCCATGCTTCTATGGAAGAAATGGGATCCTCTGCTCAAGCTTTAAACCAAATGGCAGATCAATTACAGCAAGTAATGCATAAGTTTAAAGTATAAATAAGGAAATAGGTCGTCAACAGCAATAACTGACTCATGTAACATTAAACAAGATGAAAACAGGCTGGGACATAAGTAGAATGACCGTTAAATAATAGGAAATCCTTTATTAAGAAACGGATATTTTGCAAAATTGATTGGAATGTAGGGCGAGTGTTCGTGCTGACGGTTTCACCTTTCGCACTGTTAAAACACTAGCTGACGACTACGCCTTTCGCTACAAGCAAAGCTTCCTGCGGGAATAGCGTGACGCCTGAGACGTTCGTGTAAGGCCACGCCCGCGGAAAGCGTCCCGGAATGGAAATCAATTTTAACGCTCAGCAAAAAATGCTATTTTTCTCTCAGAGGAAAAATAGCATTTTTGGGTTATGTCCCGGCCTCTTTTCTGCGGGTAGAAGACTGCTCAAATACTAGGTGTGATATAAATTTTATGGTATATTATTGAAGCTACACAATTCAGTATCATTTCGGTTATTTTTTAGATGGAGGTTTTACGATGCTTAAAAATTTACAAGATACAACAACATTAAATAACGGTGTTCAAATGCCTTGGCTAGGCCTCGGTACATATTTGGTAGAGGAAGGTCCTGATCTGTTAAATGCAGTGAAATTTGCAATTAAACACGGTTACCGCAGTATCGATACAGCTGCCGTTTATCAAAATGAAGAGGGCGTCGGCGAAGCAATCCGTGAAGCAATGAAAGAAACAGGGATTTCAAGAGAAGAATTATTCATCACTTCTAAAGTATGGAATACAGATTTAGGCTATGAAGAAACACTTGCTGCCTATGAAACAAGCTTAAAGAAATTAGGTCTTGAATATTTGGACTTATACCTTATCCACTGGGCGGTTGTAGATAAATACAAAGATGCATGGCGCGCGATGGAAACACTTTATAAAGAAGGTAAAGTAAAAGCAATCGGCGTTTGTAATTTCCAGGTTCATCATTTGGAAGACTTATTGAAAGATGCGGAAATCAAACCGGTAATCAACCAAGTGGAATACCACCCACGCTTAGCTCAATCGGAAGTAAAAGCATTCTGTGAAAACAACGACATTCAGTTCGAAGCATGGTCTCCTTTAATGCAGGCCAAATTATTGGACAACCCTCTTTTAAACGAATTGGCTGCTAAATATAATAAAACAGTTTCTCAAGTCATTTTAAGATGGGATCTTCAGAACGGTGTTGTAACGATTCCAAAATCAACGAAAGAACATCGCATTGTAGAAAATGCCGATATTTTCGATTTTGAACTGACTACTGAAGATATGGAACTGATTAATGGTCTTAACCAAGATTTGCGTATCGGTCCTGATCCTGACAACTTCAACTTTTAATTAAAAGCTGCCCTATTGAGAGGGCAGCTTTTTTTACCGAATAACATATACTTGAAATTTTTTTCGAAAACAAGTAAACTATCAAAGTGCTCATTCATCCAAGTTAATAGTAACTGTATAACCTCAAGAATATGGCTTGAGGGTCTCTACCAGGAACCATAAAATCCTGATTACAGAAAATGATCTTTTTTCATTTTTTGTAATCAGGATTTTTTTATTTTTTAAAGAAAGGAAGTAAGACAAAATATGAATTTCAAAGTTTTAATACTCGCATTATCAACGGTTGCTGTCGGGTTGGTAGAATTGATTGTTGGAGGCATTCTCCCAGTCATTGCAACTGATATGGATATTTCAATAAGTACTGCCGGACAGCTGATTACCGTATTTGCACTTATTTATGCAATCGCCGGTCCTGTGTTATTAGTTTTAACTAGTAAAGTTGAACGAAAAAAGTTGTATCTTATTTCGTTGCTTATTTTCTTCATCAGTAATATCATGATGTATTTCAGTGTGACATTCACATTTATGATGGTTGCCCGCATTTTAAGTGCGATGAGTACATCACTGATTACCGTGCTTTCTTTAATCATCGCTGCAAAAGTTGTTTCACCGGCGCATCGTGCGAAGGCACTTGGTTTCATTTATATGGGAATTAGTTCTTCGCTTGTATTAGGTGTACCACTTGGCATTTTAATTTCCGATTATTTCGGATGGCGTGTAATTTTCCTAGGGATTGCAGTTTTATCGGTCGGTTCATTTATCCTCATTTCAATCTTCTTAGAGAAGGTTCCTGGGGAAATGTCAGTTCCACTTTCGCAACAATTAAAGGCGGTTGCAAGTTCCAAAATCGGAAGTGCGCATCTAGCAACAATGTTTATGCTGGCAGGACACTATACGATGTACGCGTACTTCACGCCATTTCTGGAAACAGAACTAAGTCTGAATTCCAGCTGGATCAGTGTTTGCTACCTATTATTCGGGATTGCTGCAGTAAGTGGGGGCGCATTTGGCGGAACGCTTTCGGATAAAATCGGCGCATCAAAAAGTATTATTTTCGTCATTGTTTCATTCGCAGTCGTACTATTCATCCTGCCATTCACAACCTTCTCTCTTATCATCTTCATACCAATTATGATGATTTGGGGAGCGCTAAGCTGGAGTTTATCACCACCACAGCAAAGCTACTTAATTCAGACAGATCCTGCTACATCCGATATCCAGCAAAGCTTTAATAATTCGGCTTTACAGATTGGGATTTCGATGGGATCAGCGTTTGGCGGAATCGTAATAACTCAAACAGACACACTTTCACATGCAGCTTGGTATGGTGGCGCACTTGTACTTGTTGCATTAGCATGTGCAGTCTTTTCTTTAACGAGAAAAACAAATGGTAGAGAAGAAAAAATTTCTACTTCGACTGCCCATCATTCGAATATATAAAGTAAAAAGCACCATTCGTTTTATAATCGAATGGTGCTTCTTCTATAGCTTTTTATAGTTTTGTAAATCTGTAGATTGTTTCGCGCTGATAAGGAACTCCTTTTTTTATAATAGAACTTGGTAAATGTTTATATTTTATGCTATTTGGTACATTTTGTACTTCTAAACAAATACCTAAAAAATCTTGTGCGGGCGCTTCCTTAAAGGAGTAGCCAGTGCCAATTTTACTGCCCGTATAAACAACTAAAGCTTGTTCATCCGTTATGATTGTAAGTTTGCGGCCACTTTCTTCCTCCAATAATTCGATTTCATTTTTCTTTAATAAAAACGGATGATCTATACCTCCGCTCGCCAACTTAACTTGCGTAGAGTTACTCTCAATGACTTCCTTTAAATATTTCTCTTCATTAAAGTCAAATATTGTTCCAACTACGTTTTCTATATTGCCTAGCGGTACCCCATTCTCGTCAATATAAAGCATTTCTCTACTGGCAAATTTTAGTGCATGCCCTTCAATTGTACGCTTTAAATTTCCGCTTAAATTGAAATAGCTATGATTTGTACAGTTTAAAATCGTATCTGCATCGCTTATACCCTCATACGAAATAATTAGCTCGTTACCGGCTGTTAATGTATAGGTAATAGACATATTTAACTTTCCAGGAAAATCAACGGATTCGAAATTAAGAAAGTATTTTACAAATTGGCCACGTGAGGAAACCCCTGTTTCAAATTGCCACAGCTGATTGTGAAAGCCATCATTTCCGCCGTGCAGTAAATGATGTCCCTCATTGGCCCTCGCTCGAAAAGAAACTCCATTGATTTCTAAAATAGCATCTTCAAGACGCCCTGCAAAAGGTCCAATCGCCGCACCAAAAAACTGCGGATATTGTTTATATTTTTCTGCCGTATCAAATGAACAAACCACATTCTCAACTATTCCATTAGCATCGGGGGTAGCGATTGCTGTAATCGTACACCCTAATGTACAACTGCTTACATACATCCCGTTTGCATTCGTTAAGATAACTGCATAAACGGGTTGCTTGTTTACTTGGCCAAAAGGTCTTATTTCAATCATTGCAAAGGTAATCTGCTAATTCGATTTGTTGATTTGTGGTTACCGATTGCTGAATTGCATGCAGAATTCTTACATTTTGCCTTGAATAATTATGCTGTAGTGCAAGATCTCTCTTTGTACGTACAGCATCGGAAAAGTATTCTACCTCTAGCTTGTATATGTCTCCGCCGATTTGTTCAATGCGTTCTGTCGTTAATGTATTAATAGTTATTTGTCCATTACCGCTCAAACGATCTGGCCTAAATGCATTCTTTACTTTAATTGTTCCCTTCGTTCCAACTATTTCATATTCATTACGTTCCGTCATATCAAAACTACAGTCGATCATGCCGTGGATTTCATTTTCCATCTCGACTATTCCAAATGCAGAAACATCAACAGTTGTTTCCGAATCCACAATCTTTTTAAATGAAATTGATTTAACTTCTTTCTCCAAAATGAGTTGCATTGCATGAACCGAGTAACAGCCCACATCCCAAATGGCACCCCCACCCTTTTGTGCGTCCATGCGGATATTGCCTTGACGGTTTTCAAAATAAAACGAGTGACTTGATTTATAAAGTTTTACCTCCCCAATTTCACCGGAACCAATAATTTCTTTCACACGTATATGCTGTGGATGAAATTGGTACATAAACGCTTCCATAAATTGTACATTCTCTTCATTACAAACTGTAATCATCTCTTCTAAATCTGCTTCGTTTAACGCAGCTGGTTTTTCACATAAAATGTGCTTTCCTGCCTTTGCTGCTTTAATGACCCACTCTTTATGTAAATCATTTGGGAGCGGAATATAAATCACTTCTACCTCATGATCATTTAATAATTCATCGTAGCTCTCGTAAGCTTTTTTAATTTCCAGGTTTTCAGCGATCGCATGTATCTTTGGACCACGGCTGGCAATCGCAATGATCTCCGCATTTTCAGCGCGTTTTAAAGCCGGAATTAATTGCGTTTGTGCAATATCAGCCGTACTTAATACGCCCCATTTTACTGTGTTCATTATGAATTCCTCCTAACGGAAAGTTTTTAATTGCTCATTTAATGTTTTTGTCTGGGGATAGATTTGCTGATACACCTTATATAGCTGATTGTATATTTCAGCATTTACAGGATTCGGTTCAAATTTCCCATCTACTTGCACACAAGCCTGAACAGCTTCTTCGAAATCTGCGTAGATGTTCGCCCCAACCCCTGCAATCATACACGCACCGATACTTGGCCCTTGCTCATTTTTCAGTTTATATACTGTAACATTGAAAATATCGGCCTGCATTTGTAGCCAGACTGGATTTTTTGCACCACCGCCAATGGAAATCATTTCTGAAATGTCTTTACCTCTGGCACGGAAAATCTCTAAAGAATCTCGCAGTGAAAAAATGATTCCCTCCATCACAGCCCTCGCAAAATGCAGCTTTGTATGTGCCGCATCAATGCCAATATAGCTTCCACGAATCATAGAATCTGCATAAGGTGTGCGTTCACCTACTATATATGGTGTAAATAATAACCCTTTACTTCCGGGAGCAATTGTATCAACCCCCGCAAATAATTCATCATAAGACTGCCCTTCCGCAAATTTCTCTTTAAACCAGCTAAGGGAATGCCCGGCCGACAATGTAACTCCCATTGTGTAGTAAGCATCTTTTACGACATGATTAAAGTAATGTACCTTTCCTTCAAAGTCCTTTGAATTGGATTCCTCATATGATAATAGAACACCTGATGTACCAATACTGACCATTGTTTTACCATCGCCTGCAACACCAGAACCAATTGCCCCACATGCATTATCCGCACCACCAGCATAGATTTTAGTTGAAGTTGTTAATCCTGTGCTTTTAGCGAACTCCTCTGTTAGTTGACCTACCTCTGTTGTTGATGAAACAAGTGGCGGACAGATTGCTAAATCAATCCCGAGCACTGCAGCTATTTCCTGGCTCCACTCGCTCTTTTCTATATCCAGTAATAATGTGCCTGCCGCATCGGAATAATCCATATGCAAATTTCCGGTCATGACAAAACGTACATAATCCTTTGGTAAAAGAAAAGTTTTTACCGCTTTAAAAATTTCCGGTTCATATTTCTTCACCCACAAAATTTTTGGTAGCGTAAAACCTTCAAGAGCATTATTTTTAGTGATTCTAAGCAGATTCTCCTGCCCGACCTGTTCAACAATTTGCTTACATTGCTCTGTCGTCCGCGTATCATTCCACAAGATTGCAGGCCGTAAAACATCATTATTTTCATCAAGCAACACCAATCCATGCATTTGACCAGAATAACTAATCCCCACAATAGTAGAAACATCTCCCGTAAACCGTTTAACGATTTCCTGAATCGCCGCTTTAGTTCCAGTCACCCAATCATTTGGATTTTGCTCTGAATAACTTGGCTTTTCATGAACAAGCGGATAGCTTCTTGATGCTTCATCGACAATGGTTCCTTGTTCATTCATTAACAGTGCTTTTACTGCGCTTGTTCCTAGGTCAACCCCGATTACGTACTTCATTTTTCTGCCTCCACCCTTATACTGCATAAAAGGCTAGATCAAAAGTTAAAATCTTTTGCTCTAGCCTCAAAAAGTATTTTTATCAATTATTCAGCTATAGCATTTAAAATGTACTGATTTATAATCATTTTCAATTTTTCCGTGCGACCAGAGCTGTTTTTTATTTCCCCGAGCTCTAAAGCATATTCTTCCAATTCCTTGAATCCGACAGTCCCATCAACAATTTGTTTGCCGATTCCTTCATTAAAGCTGCCATAGCGATTGTCTACGAAGTTTTCCAACACACCATCTTCCAATAGCTTATGCGCAACCTTCAACCCGACTGCAAATGAGTCCATTCCCGCAATATGTGCATAAAACAAATCATCCTGCTCAAATGATCCACGGCGGACTTTTGCATCAAAGTTCAAACCGCCTTTCCCGAGGCCGCCATTTTTCAAAATTTCATACATTGCTAACGTGTTTGTATAAAGGTCTGTAGGGAATTCATCCGTATCCCATCCAAGTAATGTATCGCCCTGGTTGGCATCCACTGAGCCCAGCATGCCGTTAATACGAGCTGTATGTAGTTCATGCTCGAATGTATGTCCCGCTAATGTTGCATGGTTTGCTTCTATATTGAATTTGAATTTATCCTCTAATCCGTACGTACGCAAGAAACCAATACCTGTTGCTACATCGAAGTCATATTGGTGTTTTGTCGGCTCTTTTGGCTTTGGCTCAATCAGGAATTGACCTTCATAGCCAATTTCTTTCGCATAATCCACCGCCATATTCAGGAATTTACCAAGATTATCCTGCTCCAACTTCATATTTGTATTAAGCAGTGTTTCATAACCTTCACGACCACCCCAGAATACATAGTTTTCAGCACCTAAGCGCTTTGCTACTTCCAAGCCTTTTTTTACTTTCGCAGCCGAATAGGCAAATACATCTGCATTTGGTGAAGTCGCAGCACCGTGAACAAAGCGTGGATTTGAAAACATATTGGCTGTATTCCAAAGGAGCTTTGTTTTAGATGTAGCCATGTATTTTTCCATCATGTCTATTATTTCATCCAGATTTTTATGTGATTCCGCCAATGATTGGCCTTCTGGTGCAACGTCTACGTCATGGAAGCAGAAGAATGGCACATTCAACTTTTCATAGAATTCAAATGAAGCTTCTAAACGTGCCTTTGCCAGGTCCATGCCGGAAAATTTATCCCAAGTACGCTCCATATTTCCCGCACCAAACGGATCTCCGCCATCATACGTAAAGGTATGCCAATAGGCTACGCCAAAACGTAAAATTTCCTCCATCGTTTTCCCGCCTACAACTTCCTCTGGATTGTAGTATTTAAAAGCTAAGTCGTTTGTTGATTTTGGTCCTTCATAGTTGATTGCTGAAATATTGCTGAAATATGCCATATAATATTCCTCCGATTTATTTATTTTTTGAAATGATGTCGACCCATACCGCCAAAATTAATATCAGCCCTTTTACGATATACTGCCAATATGCGCCGATATTCATCATCGACATTCCGTTATCAATACTTGCCATAATCAGTGCACCTATAATTGCTCCAAAAATCTTCCCTTTACCACCCATTAGAGATGTACCGCCAATTACACAGGCTGCGATGGCATCAAGTTCATAACTGTTACCGGCAGATACTGTTGCCGCATTTAAACGTGCGGTTAATAACACACCCGCTACTCCCGCTAAAGCCCCCATGCTGATGAATACATATAGCGTATTTCGTTTAATATTTATCCCCGATAATGCTGCTGCTTCCGGGTTGCCGCCAATGGCATAAATCCGACGTCCAAATGCCGTTTTCGTTGTAATGAACATGAAAACAAGCGCTATTACCGCTACAATTAAAAACGGGATAGGAATACCTAAATAACGATTCAGCATATACGTAATGACCACTAAAACAACAGAATAAACTGTCACTTTTCCATAATCGATTACTGAAGGCAATAATAATAAGCCCATTTCCTTACGCTTTCTACGACCATTTACCGTGAATGCGATCATTAAAATAACGGCTATAGCAGCTACAATATAACCTGGTATAAACGGTAAGTAACTGTTGCCGATTTGTTTAAAACTTGGATTTAATGATGAAATCGTTTGACCATCCGATAAACCAATTAAAACCCCTCGGAATATTAACATCCCGCCAAGCGTCACAATAAATGCTGGTACTGCTCGGTATGCAACCCACCATCCTTGCCATAATCCAATTAAACCGCCAATTATAATGGCTGCGAGGACAACAACTGGTGTACTCCATCCTTGCCAAACTTGCAGCATTGCGGCAATTCCACCTGTAACCCCTACTATTGAACCTACCGATAAATCGATATGTCCCGCCACAATAACCAATGTCATCCCTACCGCAAGTACAGCTATGATTGACATTTGGGTAAATAGATTGGAAATATTACGAGAAGATAAGAATTCTCCTCCAGTAAAGAATGTGAAAATAATAGCAATACAAATTAAAGCAATAATTAAGGTATAGGATTGTAAATCGAATTTGAAGGATAATTTACTTTCTTTTTTGATCGTCTGTTCATTAATCACGTTTTTCCCCTCCAGTTGCACACATCATTACTTTTTCCTGAGTTGCTTCTTCTCTTGTAAATTCACCCGTAATTTCTCCTTCACACATAACAAGAATGCGATCTGACATTCCTAAAACTTCGGGCAGCTCAGATGAAATTAGAACAATCCCTACACCTTGTTGAACAAGCTCATTCATAATTTTATAAATTTCATATTTGGCACCAACATCAATTCCTCTAGTAGGCTCATCCAAGATTAATAGTTTTGGATTATTCATAATCCACTTACTCAAAACAACCTTTTGCTGGTTTCCACCACTTAGCTTACCTACCTCGATGTCAAGATTAGGTGCTTTTAATTTCATCTTAGTTGTAATCTCTTCTGCCGCTCTTACTTCAAGTGCCTGGCTAATCACATTTAGTTTCATTACCTTGTTTAATGCAATTAGTGTCGTATTTTTTGCGATATCCATTCCTAGCACTAGACCGTATCGCTTACGATCTTCCGATACATAAGCAAATCCCTCTTTAATGGCATCTGCTGGTGATTTAATTGTTACGGTTTTATTATTTAGTTTGACCGTACCTTCTTTTTTTCCGGGCATCCCGCCAAACAGACTAATAAATAGCTCTGAGCGACCCGCTCCCATCAAGCCGGAAAAGCCTACAATTTCACCCTTTTTAACACTGAAATTGATATTAGATACCACTTTTTTTCCTGATTTATTGTATGAAGTGTAATTTTCTACATGTAATACATTTTCATCGCTAATTTCGTGTACCTCATAAGGGAATAACTCCGTGAGTTCACGACCAACCATCATTGTAATGATCTTTTCCTCAGTTAGATATTCGATGGAGTTCGTTGAAATTGTCTGACCATCACGTAAAATTGTTACAGAATCTGCAAGCTCCATAACTTCTCCTAATTTGTGCGAAATGTATATGCATGTTACACCTTGTTTTCGAAGTTCATTTAACAGCTTAATTAAAACAGCTACATCACTTTCTGTAAGAGCAGCTGTTGGCTCATCTAAAATTAAAATATCCGTTTCCTTCGTTAAAGCTTTTGCAATTTCAAGAAGTTGCTGCTTTCCTACAGTTAATTCGGATACCTTCATTTGCGGGTCCAGATCTAACCCAACCTTTTCAAGTGCTACCATCGACTTTTTATAAATCTCATTCCAATTAATAACGGGCGAGCGCATTAAATCATGTCCTAAAAATAAGTTTTCAGCAATCGTCATTTCACCAACCAACGCAAGTTCCTGGTAAATAATTGCCACTCCTGCATCCTGGGACTCTTTAATGTTTTTGAAACTTGCTTCTTTGCCTTTGATTAAAATTTTCCCACTGTATGTGCCAGCCGGATAAACGCCGCTTAATACTTTCATCAATGTCGATTTCCCTGCACCATTTTCACCACATAAGGCATGTATTTCACCTTTCCGTACTGAAAAAGTAACATTGTCCAGTGCCTTAACACTTGGAAACTCTTTTGTTATTCCTTTCATTTCTAAAACATATTCAGTCATGTTTCCACCACCATTCTTGATATCCTCTTTTAAAAGAAAGGAGAGGAATTCTCCCCTCCTTTAGCCACTATTTACGGACGGTCGCTTTCTGGTACATTTTTATATACATCATCATAGCTATGGAAGTTATCTTCAATAATCGTTGTCATAAGTTCATCTTTACCTACTGAAATCGGATCTAGCTTAATGAACGGAACATCCATTTGGCCATTGTTTACAGAATCGGAAGTTGAAATTTCTTCACCTTTTGCTAATTGAACAGCTACTTCCGCGCTCTTTTCGGCAATTGCTTTAATCGGCTTATAAACAGTCATTGTCTGTAAGCCCTCCGCAATACGCTGAACACCGGCAAGGTCAGCATCTTGCCCGGAAATTAACACTTTACCAGCTAATCCTTGAGCATCTAGTGCCTGGATTGCACCACCAGCCGTATTATCGTTTGAAGCTACGACAACATCAATATCGTTTTTGTTTGCTGTTAAAGCATTTTCCATAATTTTTAATGCTTCATTTGCATCCCAATCTTTCGCCCACTGATCACCGACAATCGTAATATCACCTTTATCAACTAATGGCTGAATAATATTCATTTGCCCTTCACGGAACATTTTTGCATTGTTATCCGTTGGAGATCCACCCATTAAGAAATAGTTTCCATCAGGTTTTAAATTCACCAAATACTCCGCCTGCATTTCACCCACGCGTACGTTATCAAACGAAACGTATGCACTGATATCTGTTCCGTTAATTAACCGGTCATATGCCAATACCGGCACACCTTCTGCATTTGCCTGATCTACAACAGTAGATAAAGAGTCTGAATTAATCGCTATAATAACTAATGCATCTAAATCTTGAGAAAGCATATTTTGAATTTGCGATAATTGCTTTGCTTCATCACCATTTGCAGACTGTACGACTACTTCAGCTCCCAACTCTTCAGCTTTTGCTACGAAGAAATCCCGATCATGTTGCCAACGTTCCAGTGTTAAATCTGATACTGATAAACCAATTTTCAAATTTTCCCCTGTTGCATTACTTGAATTGCCCGAATCTTGACCGCACGCAACCAATAACATGGACATTACTACTAGCATCACATAAAGAAAGCCCTTACATTTACGCATGACGTACACCCCTCTAATATTTGTAATATTCTTAATTTAAAATAGAATAACATGTTAAAATTTGTTTGTCTATTGGATGAACAAAGTTTTTTTGTTATACTTTAATTAAATTTTGATCGTTTTGTATTGGAGGGATTGTTACTTTGTCTTGGAATCAACAAATAGGGAAAAAATTTAATAAGCAACAAATTTTAAATTATATTTTCTCTAAAAGGATTGTTTCTAGAGGAGAGATCATTGAAGAAATCGGATTAAAAAAAGCAACTGTTGCAAATCTGGTAACAGAACTAATAGAGAATCAATTAATCGTAGAAGATGGCAAAGATTTTTCAACTGGAGGGAGAAGGTCCCAATTATTAAGGTTTAATGAAACTGCGGGTTTTGCACTTGGCATTGATATTGGCGTTAATTATTTATACGGAGCAGTCTTTAATCTAAAAGGGGAAATTGTTTTCGACCATTTCCAACTCGTATCATCAGTTCAACTTGAAGCATATTTAAGAAGTATTTTGGATTTAATAAAGTTACTCATGGAAAATGTACCCCCCAGCCCATTCTCGATCGTCGGATTAGGGGTTGCTGTTCCTGGTTCTGTCAATAAAGACGGTGTCATTATTATTGCACCTAATTTACGTTGGGAAAATTTTGATATTAGCGGCTATTTACGTGATCGCTTCGACTTCCCCATCTATATCTCAAATGAGGCAAATGCCGGTGCCTATGCAGAGTATATTTTTGAAAATAATAAAGAAACTTCAAATCTATTATATTTAAGTATAGGCATCGGACTAGGTGTCGGGATTATTATTGATCATAATATTTATCTAGGTGTTAACGGCTTTTCGGGCGAAAGCGGACATGCCATCATACATATGAATGGGCGTAAATGCACATGCGGCCGTAATGGATGTTGGGAAGCATACGCCTCAGAATATGCCCTTATCCATGATGCGACTTATATGCTAAAAGAAAGAGAATTATCATTAGAGCAGATCATTGCTTTAGCCGAAGAGGGTCATGAAGATGTTATACAATTATTTAAGGAAACCGGGTACTATATCGGACTCGGTATCACCAATTTAATTCAAACATTTAACCCGGAAAAGATTATTATTGGTAACCGCATAATAAAAGCGCAGAAGTTTATTGAGCAATCTATATTAGATACAATCCACTCGAATACGATGCATTTTCAGCGAGATAACTATTCTGTACAATTTTCAACGTTAAAGGATCGTGCTATTGCTCTAGGTGCCGCCTCCTTTATCATTGATCAATTTATTCAGCTTCCATTTGATTAATCTCTGCTTTCTAATTGAGTGTAGATGACAAACATATACTTTTATAGTCAAAAATGTATATTTTGTTATGATAAGCAAACCTATAACACGCTCGAATAAAAGACATTTAAAGTCATGGAGCGTTTAGGGATGACCCATGAAGGAACGATGCGAAAAAATCACATGATTAAAGGTACTCTCGTAGATAGTGTTTATTACTCTATTTTGAAAGAGGAGTTCCAGCAGGCTTAATAGTATAATCTTGTTCATTAAAAATAAAGCCCTTCATTCTGTTTTCAGAGTGAAGGGCTTTTCAAATTCAATCAGTTCTTACATTGTTAATTAGAACGGATTTGTATTCATTAATGTTGCGTTTTTAATATACATGCGATTGTTCAGCTTCAATTGCGCGATAATATAGTCTGCAATATCTTCAGGGTGCATATACTGATCTCTTTTTTCGTCCGGAACTAAGTTCAGTGCATCCGCCAAATCTGTTGCAATCGTACTTGGCGCTAGTGCTGTTACGCGAATATTATTGCGGCGTACTTCTGCTGCAAGCGACTCTGTTATACCGATGACACCGAATTTTGAAGCACTGTATGCACTTGATGTTGCCGCACCATTTAAACCGTTTGTTGATGAAATATTAATAACATCCCCGGCATTTTTTTCGATTAATTGCGGTACAATTGTGTGTGATACATAAAATGTACCCATTACATTGATATCGACAATTTCTTTAAAGTCTGCCGGGTCCATATCCACGAGCTTTTCAAATTTCCCCACGCCCGCATTGTTAACTAAAATATCCGTTAACCCCAACTCTTCTTTTAAATGGGCAGCAGCCTTCTGTACTTGTTCTAAATTCGAAACATCCGCCACTGCATAGGCAGCTTTGACACCATGGCTTTCGATTTCTTTCGCCACGTGCTGTAGTGCTTCTTCTGAACGTGCAATAATCCCGACGTTCACACCCTCTTTTGCTAATGCTACCGCTACCGCTTTACCGATTCCGCGTGCAGCACCTGTTACAACCGCTACTTTACCTTGTAATGACTGACCCAATTTCATCGTCTCCTTTATACGTTATTCCGATATAATTTTATCACAGCAAGCTTCTTTACGTCTTATTTTGCGTTCGGATAGTGTATAGTTTTATTTCTCTAATTACCACGATTAGATAAATCCAAAATATTCTCAATTCGTCCTCTGTTATAACGTTGCGTTAAAATAAATGGTAGATTGGCGAGAAGTGCATAGACAATATTAATGCAGCCTGCCCAAACCGGATTCCACAGAAAAAATAGAGGCGCCGGCAAAATGAGCAGCCAATGCGTCATCTCTGCTCTTTTTGTTTCAGCTGCAAAGATGAGTAAATCTTCCCGCTTCGTACCGTGTAGATGGCTTTTATTGTAACTTTTCTTTGCAATCGCCGACCCATCAATTAAGTGCTTTTTCCATTTCTTCACTAAAAATAACCGGTTCCAGATCTCCCCATGCTCCTCCCACTTTGCGATACGGAAAAATGCAAGATCCTTCAGAAAAAAGCGTAAAGGAATTTTGAAACAGAGCGCTGAAATCGAAAAATGAAGAACGAGCCATGCTACGATGTTTACTACGAGAAGCCAAATTGCATTAATAACTGTCATACCTCCCTCCTATTACACTTTGATTTTTCTCCCTCTCCACATTACCGAATGCAAAACATGCGTACGGTATAATGAATACAAAAATACAGCTGTAAAAAATAAAACAAAAAAAGGATAGATCAAAAAAACAACGAAGTGGAAATTCCCGGCTCTTCTCGCAAGAAAATACAAATGCCCACCGTATATTAAATAGATGACAATACTGCTGAAGAACGCTACAGGAAAATCCGTTAAAAAGGTAAGGAAGGGCGCCAATGCTGCCATAATGACACCAAAAATCCAAAGCTGAATGAGCAGCATGACAAATTTATGAGTGGATTGCGAAGCTGTTGCCAGATTTTTTGTCCAGCCTTCCATTAATTGCTTCGTACCCTCTTCATACATTCGCATATTAATAACCCCTTTTCCGGCATAATTGGTCACCGGTAAGTCTTTCGCTATAAAAACATCACTCAGCGCAAAGTCATCCATAATCGATTCTTCCGCAGCTTCATGCCCTCCCGATGTAATATAGCTCTCCTTATCACAAAGAATACATGGTCCAAAAGATCCTGCCGTTGCAAACTTTTCTTTCAAGACAGTAAATACATTCATTCCTGTCAGCACAATAATATTAAATATTACCGATAAATTTTCATATCGTTTTACAATCAAGTGATATGGCTGAATGGATAATATTCCTTTTCCTTCTTGCCTGCCAAAACTGTTTACAATACGCTCAAGGCTATCCTCGGCGGCAAGTTGAACATCTGCATCCAAAAACAGCAGCCATTCTCCTTTTGCAGATTGTGCCCCATACGCACAGGCATTGGATTTACCCGGGCTCATCTCGCCAACCTGTTTACATTTTAATAACTTCGCGCCATATGACAATGCAATTTCAGCGGTATGATCTGAGGAACCATCATCGACTACAATTATTTCGAAACGCTTCCAACTTTGCGCCTGAAGCGACTTAAGCAATGGCGGCAAACGAAGCGCTTCATTTCTTGCTGGTATGATAATCGACAATGCAGGTAATGGCTGGTTCCCCTCTTTTACCGGCGGTTTTCTTGTAGACCAGAACATCAGCACACCACATAATAAACCGAGTAAGGATAGTGTTTGCACAACCAAATACAAAGTTTCCATCAACCATATTCCTTCCATTTATCTTATAGCTAGCACTATTACTTCTTCCGATCTCTTTCAATCAGTTTCTTCGCCACCTGCTGCCCGCTGAGCGTCACCATTGGCATACCTCCACCCGGATTAACAGTTCCCCCGACGAAATATAAATTGTCATAGCGTTCACTTTGCTTCGGATGTTTAAATCCTTTATTCATTTCCCTGTCGGATACAGTACCGTAAATGGCTCCCCGGTCTGAAGAATATGTTCGTTCAATATCATGCGGCGTCCACATATCTTTCGTGACAATGCTTTCTCTAAGATTGTCCAACCCCATATTTTCCAGCTTAATTAATACCCTTTCCGCAAACTCGGTATATTGCTGCCGAGTTAGAGGCTTATCTTGAAGGTGAGGAATATGCGGAAGGATTTTAAGGTTCTCATGACCCGGTAGTGCTTGTTTTGGATCGGTTTTATTCACATTTACTAAATAAATGACCGGATCATCCGGAAGTTCATGCTTCTCAAAGATCAGATTCATTTGCCGTTTCATATTTTTGGAGAAAAAGAAATTATGATGGGCCAGTTGAGGGTAACAGTTTTTAACTCCTAAATGTAAAACAAGACCCGAGCTTGCAGGTTCGAATTTTTCATCTAATTTATCGGTATAGCTTTCTTTTTCTTCGGTTAGCTGTTTATATGCCGGGATGACTTCCATATTGGAAACAAAATAATCGGCAGTCAGTTTCGTGCCATCATCCGTATAGGCTGCCGTAATAACTCGTTTGTTTTTATCCAGTTTCACGATCTTTTTCCCAAGATGGAATGTCACACCGATTTCTTCAGCTAACTTCACTAAAGCATTTGCTAAATTGTGCATTCCGCCAGGCACATACCAGATTCCCTGGGCGTGCTGCATGTAAATCATCATATTAAGAACTGCCGGCGCATGATAGGCGGAAGATCCGACATATTTTACAATATAACTCAGCATATCCCGAAATTGCGGGTTCTTGATTCTTTTATCAATCGCGTCAAACATTGTCGACGATAAATCAAAATTCCGCAATGATTGAATAATACCGTGATGTTGGAGAACTTCCTTCAGATTGTCTAACCCCTGATCAAAGTACCCTTGCTCCGTGATTTCGTATAACCCCTTGGAATATTCCAGTAATTTACTGTATTGTTTAATATCTTTTTTCGTCAGCGACGGATTCAAATTTTCCATATCTTGCAGATCCTCATATAAATCTAGTGTATTGCCGTCCGGGAAAAATGAGCGCCATTGATGGCTCAATCGCTGAATCTTTACATAATCACTCATTTGTTTTCCGCTTTGCTGAAATAAAGTTTCGAATATATGAGGCATCGTCAGAATCGATGGTCCTAAATCAAAACCGAAACCATCCTGCTCTAAACGGTTCAGCTTTCCGCCGAAATGATTGTTCTTTTCATATACAGCTACATCGTACCCTTTTTGCCGAAGCGAAATTGCTGCAGATAAACCGCCAAGCCCTCCGCCTATTACAATCACTTTTTTCTTACCGGACATATTGTCTCCCCCTTTTGTTTATCTTTTATTTACACTCTAATCTGCTCCAGCCGTTCCAGGGCAACAAAGTTTCTTTTCGTTAAGCAGTCGTATTGATTTTCCCGGACCACATTTAAAATTTCCCGGTAGACAGTTGCCGCCGTCATAAGCGGTGCTTTACTATCGTTATCAAACTTCAAAAGATGATCTGAAAATTCATCATATAAAGTTTCGGCTCGTACCGCCAAATGTTCCCAAAGAATGATAAACGATTCATCAATCAACTGTTGTTCCAGCTTTTCTTCGCCATACCCGAAACGTAATTGCTCCATTTCCGGAAGATAAATACGGTTCTTTTCATAAAAATCTTCGCCTATATCTCGTAAAATATTCGTAATCTGCATTGCAATACCGAGATCAGCCGCTGTCTTTTTGAGATATTGGTGATTTTTTGTTGCAATAATCGGAAGAAGCATCAACCCGACCGAGCCGGCTACATAATAGCTGTACTCTTCTAATTTTTGGAGTGTTTTCGGCGAAGAAAAATGGATATCCATCTCTTGTCCTGTCAATTGATCGTAAAAAGGCTGTATATCCATATCAAATGTATTGAATACATGGCGCAGCGCTCTCCATAATGGATGATCCGGTTCTTCATGACGGCTGAAAAGATCGAGTTCATGGCGTAATTGATTTAACGCCGCGCTCTTGACTGCCGGAATCGGGTTTTCGTCCACACTATCGTCGGCTATTCTACAAAAAGCATAAATTGCATAGACAGCATATCTTTTTTCAGCCGGAAGTCCGGAAAATGCAAAATAAAAACTTTTGGAATGCTTTTTAATTATGTTTTCACAATATAGTAAATCCGCATTCAATTGGTGCTGTATCATATCGATCTCCCCTTCTGTAAAATAGTTTAGTAGTCAAACTGAATCCCTTGATCATCTGATATAAGTTCCTGGGCAGCTATTTTCGCAGAAAGGAGAACGATTGGCACACCCGCACCAGGATGCGTACTGCTGCCTGTAAAGTACAGGTTCTCACAATGGGTCGCTTTGCTTTGCGGGCGCATATGATTGCTCTGGCTTAATGTTGGCTGCAATCCGAATGTTGCGCCATTGTATGCATTAAACCGCTGTTTGAAATCCATTGGTGTTGTGTACGATTCCGAAACAATTTCTTCTTCCAGATTTTCAAACCCTTTTATTTTTTTCATTTCACGAATCAAGTAATCACGGTAATATTGAATCGTTTCATCATTCCATTCATACTTCGCTGTTGAAAGTTCGGATACCGGCAGCAATACATAAATGGCTTCCTTCCCTTCCGGTGCCATCGACGGATCGGCTTTTGATGGAATATGAATGTAAAATGCGCCATCCTGAAGCTTTTCTCCTGAAAAAATATCATTTATATTTTTCTTCATCTCACTTTTGAATACAAAATTATGAACACCTTCTACTTGTTCATATTTACGGTTCGTTCCTAAATAAAGAAGGAAGCAGGAGCAGGAATATTTCATCGCATCAATTTTTTCATCGGTATATTTGCCCTTTGCCTTTTTATCTTGAACGAGCTCTTTCATTGCATATGGAAAATCAGCGTTGCACATAACGTAATCCGCTTCTTCCTTTCTGCCATTTACATAAATCCCATCGGCACGGCCGGACTCGATGGAAATTCTCTCGACGTTGGCATTGTAGTGGATCTTACCACCAAGTTCATAAAACAGTTTTTCCATTGATGTCGCCATTGTGTGCATCCCCCCTTTGATAAACCAAACCCCGTATAAAAATTCAATCATAGGAATAATCGAGTACAGTGAAGGCCCGTTATATGGGGAAATGCCTATGTACAATGTTTGAAAACTAAGCATATTTTTAATTCGTTCATCTTTAATATATTTGCCAATGAAATGGTCGGCGCTGTCGAAGGTTTTTAATTTGAAAGTTTGCTTGATCATAAATGGATTGTAGAAGTCTGTGAATTTGCGGAAAGGCCGTTGGATAAAGTGATTCTTTGCGATGATAAAACGTTTATATATTTCCTGTAAGTAATCCAGAAAACCTTGCGCATCATCAGGGTTTATACTTTCCAGTGTTTTCATCATTTCTGTTAAGTCGGACGAGCCTTTATACGGGCGGTCCATCTCATCTTTAAAATAAACTTGAAACATCGGATCGAGCTTCTCCATTGGTATATAGTCATCAGGGTCCCTTCCGCACAATTCGAAAATCTCCCTGTAAAGTTCAGGCATCATCACGATCGTTGGTCCCAGATCAAACTTAAAACCATCCTTTTCAATACGATGCATTTTTCCTCCCGGCATTGCTTCCTTTTCAAACAGTTCCACTTCGTAACCCGCTTGCTGTAGGCGTATTGCACTTGCCATCCCTGCTACACCAGCTCCTATTACAATGACTTTTTTTTTCATATTTGCGCTCCCCTATCAATTATTAAAATGACATTTGTTTTCCTCATATATGTAGACTGGTAGCTTTCCGTTGAACGTTATACATTAAAATCGATAATGTATAACCTTTACTCATAGTATATTTTCAATTTTTTTACTTTTCCTTTAAAACGTTTACCCTTTAATATTTGCTTTCAATCCTAATTATTAAGTGAATTTCCCATTTTTTTGCTCAAGTTTCATTTTCTAATCATTATACAATTTCTAATAAAATTCATTAAATTTGTATAATGTTCAGAAGGGAGTCCAGTAATACCACCACAAAAAAGACACTAATTCAAATTGAATTGTGTCTCCGTTACTTTTAGCTCTGTTATTTAAACATCGCTGCTTATATTCCACCGGATTTCTATATAAGCTTCTGCACATGTTAAAATGGATAGGCATTACATAACGCCACTATTACAGCGTTGCCTATACGCATTGTATCGTTTGAATATGTTCAATATTCACAAATGTCCGTTTCTCTTTCGCCGTTTTCAGCTCGAGCATCTTGCCATTTATACTCTTTACTTTCCCAATATGATGAGTTTTTTCACCCATATTTAACACAATAAGCTTATTCAATAATACCTCCAGCTGCTGTTCGAAATTCGCTTTAAATCCCTCTTCTGTTTGCTTCCAGTTAAATTCCCTTTCGGACAAACCATACGGCAGCTCATCAGGCGTATAAGGAATAAGCCATTTTATATGTTTTTTCGGAATATAGATTTTTTTATGAACAGGTGAATAGAACACTAGATAATCTTCCATTACTTCTAAAACCTTGCCATATACGTACTTTTTATTGATAACGCATAGTTCCTGGTAAATCCCCTTTGCCTCTTTCAGGATACTCTCGAACGATAGATTCTTTTTATTATCATCCAAAGGAATAACCGGGGAATTGGTCGGCCCTGCAAATTCAGTATCTGGTGTATCGGCTACAATATATTCAATATGGCTGACGGGGATATAAATAAAATTTTCGCCGTTAAATAATACAATAATGTCGCTTCCGCTATCGAAAATAATCCCTTTGAAAAGCTGATCTCCTAATAAACTGACTGTGACATATTCTTTCTGATCTCCTTGCCATATGTGATACAAATTGCTTCCTCCTATCTACTGAACAAACAACATAATCCATAAATACAAACTAAATAAACTGACAAATAATCCAATTGGAATGACAAGGAACGTTACTTTCAAATATTTCCTCCAGGTCATTTTCACACCATACTTTTTAAGTTCGAACATCCAAATTAATGTGGCAAGTGTACCGATTGGTGTTAAAAGTGCCCCTATATCGCTACCGATTACACTGGCAAGATATGCAATCTGTACAATTAGTGGTTCCATTCCCATATCGACAATTGCCATTGTACTGAACATGACAGCCGGCAAATTATTTACTAAATTTGAAAGTACAGTTGTAAGCATTCCCATAATAATCGTGGCCTGCAGCGCGTCCTGGGCTATAATTTCTCTTAACGTAGAGACAATGAAATCATTTAAACCGACATTTTTCAGCCCATAAACAAGGACATACATATTAAAGGCAAATAAAAATATTTGCCATGGTGTATTTCTTATTACGTCTTTAATTCCAATGCGGATACGAATCCATCGATAAATAATGAGGATGGCAGCACCGAATAATCCGATAAATTCAAGCGAGATACCAAAAGGGGTGAGGGCAAAAAACGCAATTCGAGTTGTGATAATAATGAGTAAGCATACTTTGAACATCTTCCAGTCGATATCTTCCGGATTGCCTGCCGGATCAAGAGGATGTGTATATAATTGAGTAGAATGGAGGTGTGCACGTTTAAAGGGTATCATGGTAGAAACTTTCGGTATATCTTTTTTGAAATATAAAAAAAGCAGCCACGCGATAACAAAAATACCAATCATCGATGGGATAAACATCATGAGTACATAATCATTTAAAGTGAGTCCAACAATTTTCAGTGCAATTAAGTTTGAAATATTACTAACTGCAATGGGGGCACTGGCAGCTGTAGCAATAAGAGCACCTATTAACTTGTTTTGTTAATATTTTCTATATTCCTGCACATTTTGCTTATTTTCGCACTATAATTTTCAGAGTATTTAAAATATAATAGATAATAGAAGAATTAGAAAATAAGGGGACTCTTTTTCTTATATTTATATTTTATTGGAAGTGTTGGTGTGTTTTGCTCATTCGAAGCACATTCAATATTTTTTACAAAAACAACTGTTCAACACATAAGGGGGATGGGTATGACTATTTTAAATGGCTTAAAAGTTTTGGATTTTAGTTCACTATTGCCAGGACCACTTGCGTCGATGATGTTTGCGGATCTTGGGGCAGATGTGATTCATGTGGAGTCGGAGCGCCGCGTTGATTTAATGCGGATTATGCCACCATATGACGAGGACAAGGAATCCTACTTCCACCAGCATTTAAATCGCTCAAAAAAATCTTTGCAGCTCAATTTAAAGTCTGCGGAGAGCATAGAAATTATAAAGAAACTTATTCAAGATTACGACATTGTCATAGAAGGGTTCCGTCCTGGTGTGATGAAGCGCCTTGGAATTGACTATGAAACATTACGTGAATACAACCCGCGTCTCATTTACTGTGCAATTACAGGCTATGGGCAAACGGGGCCATATGCAACGCGGCCAGGACATGATAATAATTATTTATCGATTGGCGGTGTGCTCAATCATTCCCGTTTGAAGGACAAAAAGCCTGTTGCGATGGGCATTCAAATCGCGGATATTGCCGGCGGGACAATGCATGCTGCGGTCGGAATTTTAGCTGCCGCTCTTCACCGTGAAAAAACAGGTGAAGGAAAATTTATCGATGTTTCGATGACCGATGCGATGTTTTCGATGAATGCTTTATATGGCACGCAATATCTTGGAAGTGGCCGTTCGCCACAGCCAGAAGAGGAAATTCTAAATGGCGGGACATTTTATGATTACTACCGTACGAAAGACGGACGATACTTTTCAGTCGGCAGCCTGGAGCCTCAGTTCCGCAAATTATTATGTGAAGCGCTTGGCATCCCGGAACTGATCGACAGTACATTTAATGACTCCTACTATACACAGCAACGCTTTAAAGAAGCAGTTACCGATGCGTTTTGTTCGAAAACCTTTGACCAATGGCTTGAAATTTTCAATGAAGATTTCCACGGCTGTGTTGAGCCTGTTCTTACATTTGAAGAGGCTTGCGAACACCCGCAAATTAGAGCACGGAATATGCTTGTAGATGTTCAGAAATCAGATGGGTCCTCGCAGCGCCAAATCGGAACTGCTTTGAAAATAAGCGGGGTTGAACCAACTTACAAACATGTCGGGGCAAAAATAGGTGAACATACCGAGGAAATTCTAACTGCTTATGGCTATAGTAAAGAAGAAATCGAGCAACTAACAAACGCAGGTGTATTACGGTAATACAAAAAGGTGAGGCAAGCATCGGCATTGCTTCACCTTTTTATTTTTAACACTGAACGACACGGCGCTCAATAAACTGGCGCAAATATTGGAAATGATGCGGTATGAGCAAATATTTCTTATAGACTGCTAATAGTTTCTCTACTAAAATATCTTCTTCAGCCCAAAAAAGTATTTTCAACAAATTGCAAATATGCTGTGATGTCATTTCAGAAATATTATAATAGGCACTGTCTTTTTTTAAAGCGTGCTGTTGCCAAATAATGATCGATTCCCGGATATTTTGCGGAGAACCATCAACGGACAAAGCAATATCACGTTGAACAGTCGCTTCAATCAGATGCAGCATTGTTTCCTTTTCTTCGGCATGCAACAGCTGAAAAATGGTTGTACATGATGCAAGCTCATAATTTTTTAACAGCTCCATTCCAAGCTCAAACTGCTCCTCTTTTACAACACTATTAACCAGTTCATAAAAGACATGCTCCAAATAATTCTTCCGGTAATCTTTCACAAGTGTATCGGGCTGCGGATTCATACTGCTCAATACATCCGCGTATTCAACGACAAGTTCAATCGCATGATTATTAATGCGCTCTTCCTCAATTAAATACATTCCTTGCAGTAAAATACTCCGATAATTTCTTTTATAAACCGCCTCCTGGAACAACATATAGCCAAGCAGTGTTTGCTCTTTCGTATTCAAAGCAAATTTTCCGGTTGACCAATTTTCCAGTAATGCCTGAACGCATTTTCGAAGTTTCAGCATATGGCGTCTCCCGCTTGTAAAATGTGTGCGGACATTTAAGAGATGCAGTTGCTTAACTTCATCCGACTTTGGATTTTCAAAATCAATCTTCTGTACGAGCTTATGGATAATTGTCGCAATCCGATTCGCTGTCAATTGCCCGGCAAGCAAAGCTTTAAAATCTTTCATTAATTCAACAGGTCTCATAATCATCATTAAAGGGACCTGTAAAAACAGTGAATAAATCTTTTTTGCCCCAATCATTTTCCAGTACTTCTCATTTTCCCGATAAATCGGCAGTACAAGAAAATGATTGTTCACTTTGTAAATATAAATATCCTCAAGTTCTGTTTGTACATGCGGTAAAGGAACAGGCTTTGAATAAATAAATTCTATCAGCTGCTCAAACGTCACTTTCCCCTGTGTATGTAAAAATGAAAATAATGCTTTACTGTTTTGCTGTGCGGCAAAAAACTGCTCCACTTTTTCATTCACTGTATTCATTTCATGAATTAAATTATTAAAAGTTAAATTCAAATTACCCCAGTAATTTTTGATTAACTGAAAGCAAAACTTCTCTGCACGCTCCTGCTCCAATAAAAATTTATCGCTTTGTATAGGTGCGCCCCAAATTGCAGTTTGTTTTACAAATTGAATATTTGCTTCCAAAGCTTGCTCCAACTTTTCCCCTGCTTGTCCTTTCGTCCGTTGAAAGAGCTGCTCATCAAATGATAGCAACAACAAAGATCCCTCCATTTATTCCACCTTATTTCTATACAAAAATATACCAAAAAATAAATGTGTATGTAACGTTTTTAAACTCTTCTTCAAGCTGCTTCCATAAAAAAAGCATATCGTTTCATTTGTACCAACTCGTATGAAATATTGCTTAAAACATACAAACTGATAACTAGAAATCGATATGCCACTCTACTAGTCTTTATGCATAATAGAGGTCATGATTATTTTTGATGGATTGGCTTGCACTGGTTTACTTTTCGTTGCACGGTCATAAAAAACGAACAGCATCTTTCCTTCCAAATCTTTCTGATCTATACGTTTTCCAGCCAAATCCACTATTTCCGTCTTTTCATTGACATGGAGTTTAAGCTTCAGCTGGTCACAGTAAAGCACCCGGTCAAATGCACCGACACATACCTCCCCCTCTTTATCAAACTGATCAAAAATGATCAAGAGTGGTGTCGTATGTGGCGGGGAAACCATCGGCAGCGGATTTCTGGAATCAATAAAGGCAATAATTTTTGCCTTTACCGGAATGGCAGACGCCCCGATTTGGTGCCCGTCCTTTGTCATTAAAGGTGTTTTTGATGTAATTTGAAATATGACTTTCTTATTGCCGTCTTTTTCACTAATTGCTTCAATAATACCAATACCGGACTGAACGCTAATCGAGATGACAAGAGCTTCTATCTTCTTGATCAATGGCTGCATCGCTTCATCCCCTCTACTTTTCTAGTAATTTCCTATTTCCCGAAAAATAAAGAACAAAAACTTATCTAATTAACTATGATTATAGTCCTTTTAACGATTGATCAACTGTATTCAATCATACTGGCGCTTAACCGCTTTAAACAGTCGCGCTTTTTTCAGAAGTGTTTTCGGCATTTGAACTGTAGCCGTCACTACACCCGGATGTCTTCCTATTTCAATTGCACCGGTAATGGTTGCACGGTTTCTCACTTCTTCCACTGTCATTTCAAATAGCTTTGCCGCACGCTCAAGTGCATTTTCTGTGGCCACATTTAAGTTAACGCCTGTTCCTACAATCGACAACGGGAAACTCTCCTCAACCTGCTTTACACCAAACTCTTCAGCCAGCTCGCGTGCAATGCGTTTTTCTTCTTTCGTAAAAGGTCTTGCGGTATAAGGTAAATCTTCTACATTCGGCAGCACAATTGGACCGTCCAAGTTTACTTTTTTCAGCACACTTACCTGCAGCTGTACAATACCGGATACATCGGTCGTATGTCCGGCAATTTCACCGTCACCCTGCATTGCATGCATATCTCCTACGTATACACCGCCACCAGGAATTTTTACAGGACAAATGACAACAGCCCCTTCTCGTACACGGTTAATATCCATATGTCCGTCTGTACGGTGAATATTCAGCTCATCTTCGGTCATCGTAAATTCATGCGGTGCTCCGATTAGAAAGGATCCGAAATCTCCTGCATTATGAGAATCCGGCATTGCTTTTGATGGCGTTGTTCCAAGCTGACCGACAAACGGACGCATTCTTGCAAGTACCCCGATCAAATCACTCGGCGCGAATGATGTAATCGGATTTTGAACCGAATTTTCCGGAGTACGCATATAGTTTTTGCTGTCTTGCGCAATCCGGCGTGCCGCCTCTTTCCCTACCGTCAAACCAACATTCCCTTTTGTATTAAACGCCATCGTATAGCCGTTGGAAATTTTAAATGGTGTTGTATCCGTCCCGCAAGTCATACATTTAACAGATTCCTGGCCGATTCCTTGTACAATTGTCGGCGGATGGAGCTTCCCGCAACCCGGACATTTCACCTTCACAAAAGGATCACCGATAAAACGTTCATTTTGAGCTTCATCTGTTCCCGAAGAAGTCGCAATCGATGTAACTTGAATCGACTTGATCTGAATGACGATCGCGTCCCCGACTTCCGCGCCTTCCACATAGACAGGCTTCGTTACTTCATGTCCTCCGCGAATCGCCGGTGTAATCATCGGGCCCCAACAGCCGGGAGCAGTGTTGGCAATGATTGTCCCTCCATCTTTTAAAGGTCCTAACATAGGCGCATTCGGATTTAATACACCGTCTGTAAATTCATTGACGAATATTGTTTCGGCAGCCTGTATGACCGGTTTTTCGCGGAATACCGGATCTCCTGTTATTTGTCCATTCACTGATGTTAGATCATTTACCATTGGAATCCCTCTTTCCCTTTAAAATTTAAGTAAATTCTGATAATTTTACAACTAATTCCATTATACAATTTTTTACACTATAAGTTGGATTTGACTCTTTATAAAAGCAAAACTTTTATCTATCTTATATAATGTGAACAATTAGTAGATTATGCAAAAGCTGAACGTGAGGAGGAATCTTTTATGGACCAAAAGATGACGGAAATCCTTTGGCGTGAGGAAAAATACAATGTGATGTTTTATAGTCAAAATCATTACAATGCAATTCGTCAGGCAATGAAAAACCAGGCTTCTTATGAGGAAATTTCAGCGCTGATCGAACAGGCATTAAGCTTAACACCATCAGAAGGCAGCATGCGCAATGCTTGCCAACATATGTGGGGCTATTTTAAAAAGGTCGCAAACGAAGTGGAGAAAAAACAGTACGAACAATTGATACAAACAACAAATTTCAGTGAATTATTATCCTTTTTAAGAAGATTGGCCGAGAAATATGAAGTGACATATTTACTTGAAAGCCGGATATTGAAGCGTTAAAAAGAGATTTTAAAGAAGACAAAAAATCCCCTTAAAGTTTGGCTTTAAGGGGGTTAGTACATTTAATATTTATAAGACTGGCCGCCGTCGATTGGGATAACTGCCGCATTAATGAAGTCAGCTTCATTTGATAGCAGGAATGCTACTAAATAACCGACTTCTTCCGGCTTGCCGAAACGTCTCATCGGATTCGGCTTCACAAACTCCTTGCCGACTTCCTCCCAGTTTTCGCCGCCCATTTGGCGCAGGGATCCCTCTACCATTGGCGTCATGATCGCACCCGGGGCAATCGCTTTAATCGAAATTCCATATTGTCCGTATTCAATTGCCGAGTTACGCGTTAACCCGACAACACCATGCTTACTAGCCGCATAGCCTGACTGGTTTCCGACACCACGGATTCCGCCAACTGAAGCTGTATTGACAATAGAGCCGTAACCTTGCTCCTTCATTACTTTCAGCACATATTTCATACCATAGAAGACACCGTTCAAATTGACGGATATAACTTTATGAAATTCCTCAATACCGTAATCTCCAGTTAAGTTTTGCTTCCCTTCAATTCCCGCATTGTTAAAGAAACCATCAATCTTGCTGAATTTTTCTACCGTTTGATTCACAAAATTTTCAACTTCACTTTCCGTCGCTACGTTTGCTGTCACTAACAATGTTTCAGCATTTGGTGCAACTTCCAGCACTTTTTTCTTCGTTTCATCCAGTCCCGCCTGGTTTAAATCAACGAGTACAAGCTTTGCGCCTTCCTTTGCAAGCTGTAGTGTGGCAGCTTGTCCTAATCCCGAACCTGCACCGGTAACAACTATAACTTTTCCTTCAAAACGATTCATGAGTAGTCCTCCTTTGTAATGAAAAGCTCACCATCAGCATACAGTATTTTCTGTTTGAGTGAAATTTATAGCTCCTAAAAAAATTAATATTTCTGAAAGTTATTTATTATTCTAAAATATCATTAACAGTATCGATTTCGACTATTATAAAAGAAGGCATGGACCCGATACGAATTCGGACCCATGCCTATTAAAATTGTGATTTTCATTAGAAAAGCTCAAAAAGCACGGCTGTTCGTTTATTGAATTCATCCAAATTGATAGCAGCATCCACTGCTTCACGAACTTTCCTTTCTTGTTCTGCGTATTTCGCTGCAAAATATTTTGCATCTGCCATCGTTGCTTTGTACTTTTCTGTGATTGCTTCTATATTCCTTTCTTCTACTTCCGTCGGATGGCAATGCTGGGCAATATCGAAAATTTCATCACCAGGACGATTTTCATCCGGGAAATATACATGCGGCTCCGTGCTGTCAAAAATACAGAATTTCAGTTCGGGGATAATGACCATATCAATTGAATTGGAATCTAGCCCGCACCAAACGAGTTGTACATCAAACCCTCTGCTTATCGCTTCGTTCGCCAGCTTTTTCATCATCGAAGACTTTCCTGTTCCCGGATACCCTTTAATAAACAATCTCTTTTCAAGGTTTTGCGTAATACTCTTTACTGTATCCTGTGCTCCTTTTGGTGTTAACGTCCCAAGTAAACGGTGAGTAAGCTTGCCGGATTTCTGCCGATGTGTTTCACCGAATAAATTGTTCGACAACTCGGCAAACTGCTGGTCCAATCCACTCCATTTCATCTGCTTTCTCGTTTCCACTTCCCAGTCATCATGTATGTGAATTGCTTCAGAAAGCTTGGCAAAGCACCAGTCATAATAGGCTTGTTTCGATTCGTTTACTAAGGACAAATTTTCACTTAATGCAATGTGTTGTTCATCCAAACAGTCATAAAGGGAAATGACATGATCACGTACCCCTGGCAGTACCGGTTCTATTGACGGGTTTGTCGCTTGAACAATTAATATATGATGAGGGGCTTGAATATAAACTGCTTCAACCGTATTTTCAAATAAAGGATCATGGAAAAACTCAATATGTGCACCTTTTTCATAGTAATGCGACCCGATTTTCTGCAGTAACTCCGAAACTTTGAAGCCGTGCACTCCCTTTAATAAATACACAGCTTTCGCTTCAGCCATCAATTCTTTGTAAATATTTTTAATACCCTGCCCTGTCATTGCCTGGCCAAAGAAATGTTTAATTGTCGTGTTGATAATGTCATCCTTCCATAACCTTGTTAACCTTATTTTTATGTTAACCGGCTAAAAAAGTTACCATTACATTTGGTTCCCTATACTCTCGATTTACTGTTTAACTGAACCGAAAAACAGTTTGCGGACCTGGATAATAACTAACGGCACCAACGATAATCCGTAAATCATTAAATATTGGCTATTCGTCAATTCAGCAACCTCGAATAGTCCGTTGATCAGTACAAAATTCAATATTGTAAACCCAAGTAAAAAGGCAATCCAAACTGCCAAATTCGAGAAAATTCCGATTTTAAAAATGGATTCTTCCGAACGGCAATTGAATCCATGCAGCAACCTCGATAAACATAAGGTCGCAAACGCCATTGTTGTAGCAACCGCTGTATCGCCTGTCGATAAGCCTACTTGGAAGGCAATAATTGTGACTGCCGCAATAATCAACCCTTCAAATCCTACTTGGGAGACAAACTTTTTATTTAACAGTGACTCATTTATATTCCGCGGCTTTTCCTTCATCAATTTCTTATTATGCGGTTCCAAACCAATCGCAATCGCTGGCAGGCTATCCGTCAATAAATTGATAAACAGCAGATGAATCGGCAGAAATGGAGCCGGCAAAGCAAAAAGTGTCGCATATAGAACAACAAAAATTGCCCCTGCATTCCCCGATAACAGGAATTTAATCGCGTTTTTAATATTGGCATAAATACTTCGCCCGTTCGAGATCGATTTGACAATCGTTAAGAAATTATCGTCTGTTAAAATCATCGCAGAAGCATCTTTTGCCACTTCTGTTCCTGTTTTCCCCATTGCCACACCAATTTCAGCCTGTTTTAACGCCGGAGCATCGTTTACCCCGTCCCCCGTCATCGCGACAACGTGTCCTTTTTCTTGCCAAGCCTTTACGATTCGGATTTTATGCTCCGGTGATACACGGGCATAGACAGAGAAATTTTCCACCTTATTTTTCAGTTCCCGGTCTGAAAGCTTTTCAATTTCCTTTCCTTCAATCGCTTCATCCGGGCTTTTTAATATACCGAGCTGTTTCGCGATCGCAATTGCCGTAATTTTATGGTCCCCTGTAATCATGACTGGTTTGATTCCCGCTCCAATACAGTCTGCAACTGCCTGTGCCGATTCATCTCGCGGAGGATCCATCATCGCGATTAGCCCGACAAATGTTAAGCCTTGCTCGTCCTTTTCACTTATTTTGGAATAAAAGACTTCTTTATACGTAATGGCAATTACCCGTAATCCGGCATTCGAAAATGCAGCATTCGCCTGATTAATCTGTTCCAGCTGCTTGCTCGTAATAATCGAACTGCTGCTTGAATCAATACGGCTAATACGGGAAATAAGCTCGTCCACTGCCCCTTTTGTGATCATGACATTCCGGTTCCCCATTCGGTGAACGGTACTCATTAATTTTCGGGTTGAATCAAAAGGAATTTCTCCTACACGCGGATGAAGCCCTCTTATCATTTGCTCGTTCAATTCAAGTTCCCGGCCTAGTTTTACGAGCGCAAGTTCTGTCGGATCTCCTATCGTTTTATCTCTTAAAATTGTGGAATCATTGCACAATATTGCAAAATCGAGCAGTTTTTTATGATGAGGATTGGTCGGCTCCAACTCGTTGGAAGAGAAAAACTGTTCTCCTGTATAAACTTCCTGAACCTTCATTTTATTCTGAGTCAGCGTCCCTGTTTTGTCTGTACAAATAATCGAAACACTTCCCAAACTTTCTACTGCCGGCAATTTGCGGATAATCGCATTTTCTTTTGCCATATTTTGAGTCCCTACTGCCAAAACAATCGTCACAATCGAACTTAACGCTTCAGGGATTGCCGCAACTGCCAATGAAACTGCAAACATAAAGGAATCAATCAGCTCACGCCCCCGGATAATATCCAGAGCAAAAATGACAATGCAAATAAAGATGATTCCGATGGCAAGACGTTTTCCGAATTTATCCAGATTGACTTGCAAAGGTGTTTTTTTCTCTTTCGCATTGTCGATCAGTTTGGCAATTTTCCCGATCTCCGTATTCATTCCGATTGAAGTGACGGCCACTGCCCCACGACCATTTGTTACAAAGCTGCCGGAGTACACCATGTTTTTTCTGTCTCCCAGTGCAAGTGCAAGCTCTGTTTCAACAATTGTATTGGCTACTTTATCGACCGCCAGAGATTCCCCTGTTAAAGAACTTTCATTTATTTGCAAACTATGGCTTTCAACTACTCGTCCATCAGCACTGATAGAATCGCCCGCTTTCAAGATGAGCAGGTCTCCTACTATTACATTTCTTGATGGTATTTCAATAATTTCCCCGTTACGTTTAACTTTTGAAACAGGTGCTGCCATTTCTTTTAAACTATTCAATGATTTTTCGGCTCGTGCATGCTGAACCGTTCCAAGAATGGCATTTAATAGAATGACAACTAAAATGACAATGGAACTGTCCATATCTCCGAGGAAGATTGAAACTATTGCCGCAGCAATTAAAATGAGCACTAAAAAATCCTGAAACTGCTCGAAGAAAACTTGCAAAATATTTTTCTGCTTTCCTTCTTTTAATTCATTATAGCCATACTTTTTCTGGCGGCCACGGACTTCGTAATCAGTTAATCCATATTGCGTGACGTCTAACTTTTTCATTACCTCTTGTACAGATGCTTGGTAATATTCTGTTACTTTCATTTGAAACCCCCTTAAAGTCATTTGATTAGTGCAAATAACTATTTTGAGCAATCCCATCTAAAATAGAAGAACTCTCCCAAAACACTGTATGATAGTTTTAGTATGAAAATGAAAACTTCCCAACAAAAATCTCTTGAAACTTGGTTCTGTCTTATACATAAAAAAAACGTTAATCTAAAAATTAAGATTAACGTTTAAAATGGGTTAATTATTTGTAAACTAAAAGTACTATTTAAATGAGTCTCTTCTAGCTTTAGCTGCTTTTCTTTCTCTGATTTGTTCTTCCATTTGGGCAATGGCTGTTCTGCGACGGGCATTTTTCTCTTCAATATTTTCCAGTTCATCAGGAAATGCAAACTCTTTGCTAATTTCAGCCTCGTGAATATTTTCTTTTGTATTGTTAATCATTTTCCCTAAGCTTATCGCATTTTCCGAACCTTTGTTGAAAACATCATGTCTGTCGTTTTTCATCATGATTCCTCCCTTTCAATTATAAATTTAGTTTGTTTTGCTTCACTTTATTTATTCCAAAATAATATTTCTTTATTTCGTCACAGATGTCATATTTTTGTTATACAAATACAGCGAAAAACTTAAAAAAGAGCCAAAAATACCTTTAAACCCTTGATATAAAAGGTTTTGCTATAAAATCTGCTATTTTACATGTTATTTACATATTCATTAAAATGACGTTTTACTAATAATTATGCGCTATAGTATGGATAAGTTCAAAACAAGTAGTGAGCCTTCACCATGATTCCACCTTTGCAGAAAGTCACAGCTGCTAGCATGAGTGAACGCATAACTATACATAATTAATTTGAACAAATTTGACTAACACCTCTTTGCTGATTACGTCACAGCGTAATTATATCCAAACGTTGGATATCCACCCGAGGTTTTAACTTCATTTAGCGAGTGTTTATAACACACACTTAACGCACATATAAACACTTCCTCCAGCCATCTTGCAACCTTTCATAGAGGTGGGAAGATGCTACTAATAGAAGTTAAGCACCAAAAAGCTCCAGCTATTTCCCAATAGTAGCTGGTGCTTTTGATGTATTATTCTTTTTTACCATAGCGTTTTGGTGCCTGCATTACCGCATCCCACACACCGCTAAATGGCGGTGCATACGCTAAGTCCAAATCCAGCAGTTCCTCGAAGGTCATTTCATTGTAAAGTGCCGTCGCAAATACATCGATTCGTTTGTCGACGCCGTGCTTCCCTACTATTTGAAGCCCAACAAGCTTGCGGCTTTGCTGTTCGACAAGCATTCGAAGCTTCATCGGCTGGACATTCGGATAGTAGCTTGCAATATCATTTACTTCCATTTCATACGCTTCAACAAGTGCATTTAAACGATCTGCAGCTTCATTATTTAATCCTGTCATGCCGATGTGGAGATCGAAAAACTTCAGAATGGATGTCCCGACAATTCCCTTGAACTTCTGATTAAAGCCGGCTATATTCAACCCGGCCACTCGCCCTTGTTTGTTTGCTGTCGTCCCAAGCGGTAAATAATCATCCTTTTGGTTTACACGGTTAAAATGTGAGGCACAGTCCCCTGCTGCATACACATTAGCAATTGAAGTCTCCATTTTTTCATTGACGATAAAGGCACCATTTTCCAGTTTGGCAAATCCTTGGGCAAACTGTGTATTTGGTCGTACCCCTGTTGCGACGATAACGAGGTCTGTTTTATGCAAGCCGCTGTTTGTCCGAACTGCTTCCACAAATTCGGTTCCTTCGTAGCCTATCGTATCTTCATTCAATAAAACTTCCACACCATTTTTGACTGCTTCCTCATAAATAATATCGGTCAGCTGCGCATCCAAAATCGACATTAATGTGCTTCCGCGTTGAATAAGACGTACATTCAAACCGCGTTCCCTTACTGTTTCAACAACTTCCAGACCAATATAGCCTCCACCGATGACCGTCACATGCTTCATATTCGGCAACTGTTCCATCAGTTCATTCATTTGCGGAATTGTTTTTACTGTATGAATCCCTTTTAAGTGGGCATTTTCGATTTTTGGCATTGTTGGTGATGCTCCTGTAGCGATAAGCAGTTTATCGTAAATAAATTCGAACGGCTCGTTGCTGTTTACATCAATGCCACTCACCTTTTGCAGTTTCGTGTCAACTGCTGTCACTTCATGGAAAATACGTGCGTCAATTCCGTACTTAGAGCGGAACTCCTCGACATCCCTTGCAATCAAATCTTCTGCATGAGGAACTTTTCCGTTAATTACGTAAGGTAATCCGCATTGACCATACGAATAAATTTCACCTTTTTCCAATACGACAATTTGGGCAGATTTATTATTACGCACAATTTCCATTGCCGCACTCATTCCTGCCGCGTCTCCGCCTATAATTACAACTTTCATACTTGATCCACTCCTCAATACACTTTTCTCTTTCTTTTTAAAATGCTACCGAAAATTAATTCTATTAATAGCTTATCACTTCTTATTGTTTCGTAATCCTATGTATTCCCAAAATATGTTACACTAACTATCAGAAAAATCCTACATTTCGCAAAGGAGCAATCTTAATGACAAAAATAACGACGATCGGCATTATCGGTACTGGTGTTGTCGGTGAACGCATCATTAACCAGGCGCTGCAAAACGAACATTATGAAATTGCGGCTATTTTTGATACAAATGAAACACGTACAGCACAATTGGCTGCTAAATATAATGTACCCACTACGAATGATTTACAAGCGCTATTGAATTTAAAACCGGATTGGGTGTATATTGGCACACCGCCTGTCAGCCACGCAACACTTGCTGCAGAAATCGCAAAGCACAAATTACATATTTTATCGGAAAAACCACTTGCCCATGATGCTGCTGACGGAGAAACGATGGTACGCATCGCAAATGAGGCAAATGTACAAACAGCAATGCACTTTCCGTTAATGTACGGGGCAGCAGTCCATCAGCTTAAACAAGAGCTGGCAAAAGATATGGGTGATATTACACGTATTGAACTGCATACATACTTCCCTGAGTGGCCACGAAAATGGCAGCAAAATCCTTGGATCGCTTCACGTGAGCAAGGCGGGTTTATTCGGGAGATTTTCCCGCATTATTTGCAATTAACGCACCATTTATTCGGTGATGTTGAAATTTTGGCGCATGAAACAGCTTACCCTGCAGATGAGGCACTTTGTGAAGTTGGGGTATCGGCTTTAGCGAAAACAGCAAACGGCATCCCGATGGTCATTAACGGACTTGCAGGCATCGGACAGGAAGAGCGTATCGACTTTAAAATTTTTGGAACTGAAAAAGTCGTAACATTACGCAACTGGTCTGAAGTTTACACAAGCGCAGCCTATGCGCCGGAAGTGGAGATTACTCCTAACGTAACCCCTGAAACAATGCTCGATGCATGTCGAAAGGTTCTTTTAGGTGAGGAAGCATTTGTCGTACCATTCGAGGAAGGCCTAAAAGTACAGCGCTGGATAGATGAATTGTTGAAGTAATTTGATTTTGAAGCTGTTTGGAAAGCCTATTCCCTTTTCGAACAGTTTTTTATTTCGGATTCTGAAATATTTAAATTGTAAAAACCCCCCTTCTGTACTAAAATAGTCGTAATATTCATTTTATTGAGTCACCAAATCAAAGGGGGATTTTTTGTGGACTTTTTACATTATCCATTTCCAAGTAAGCGTAATACAGTCATCGCCAATCGTGGAATGGTCGCAACATCCCAGCCGCTCGCAGCACAGGCCGGACTGGATATTTTGAAAAAAGGCGGCAACGCAGTCGACGCAGCAATCGCAACTGCAGCAGCACTTACTGTCGTTGAGCCTACATCAAACGGAATCGGCGGGGATGCATTTGCGCTCGTCTGGATGAAAGATGAACTTTACGGGTTAAACGCTTCAGGTCCTTCTGCCAAGTCGATTTCCAAAGAAGCATTAACAGAGCGAGGATTAGATCAAATTCCAATGCATGGAGTAATTCCAGTTACTGTTCCAGGCGCACCGTCAGCATGGGCAGCTTTATCAAAACGATTCGGGAAATTGCCGTTAAGCGAAGTATTGGCCCCTGCCATCTCATATGCAGAAGAGGGATATCCGATTTCCGTGACACTTGGACAATACTGGCAATCTGCCTATAAAAAATATAAAAGGAATTTCACATCCGACGAATTCCAACACTGGTTTGAAACATTTTCAATCGATGGACGGATGCCGGAAATCGGCGAAGTATGGAATTCTCCGGCACACGGAGATACATTGCGGAAAATCGCTAAAACAAATGGCGAGTCTTTCTACAATGGCGAAATCGCAGACAAAATCGATGCCTTCATGAAAAAACATAACGGCTTTATTTCAAAGGAAGATTTGGCAAGCTATGAGCCGGAGTGGGTAAACCCGATTAAAGTACATTACAAAGGCTATGACGTGTGGGAAATCCCGCCGAATGGCCAAGGGATTGTTGCACAAATGGCACTGAATATTTATCAGCATGCTGAGCCAAAGTGGCAGGATACGGAAAATCTACATAATCAGATCGAAGCGATGAAGCTTGCCTATACGGACGGGAAAGCATTTGTCACAGAATCAAATGAAATGCCGGCAGATGTCGAAACACTATTATCAACATCTTACGGAGAGTCACGTTTCGCGGAAATCAGCGATACAGCACTTGATCCGAAACCATTCGACATTCCAAAAGGCGGTACGGTGTATTTGGCAACAGCCGATGCAGATGGCAATATGGTGTCGTATATTCAAAGTAACTATATGGGCTTCGGTTCAGGTATTGTCATTCCGGAAACGGGCATAGCACTTCAAAACCGCGGCTATGACTTCTCGCTGGATGAAACACACCCGAACTTCCTGAAACCCGGAAAACGTACATACCATACAATTATTCCAGGGTTCTTGACGAAGGATAATGAAGCAGTCGGTCCATTTGGTGTAATGGGAGGCTATATGCAACCTCAAGGGCATTTCCAGGTCATTACGTCCACAATCGATTTTGCACTCAATCCGCAAGCAGCACTTGATATGCCGAGATGGCAATGGATTGGGGAAAAACGCATTGAAGTCGAACCCCACTTCCCTAGTTATTTAGTGCAGGCATTGCAGCGGAAAGGTCATGACATTCACGTCGCAGTCGACGGCGGCAGTTTCGGACGCGGCCAGATTATTTGGCGTGACCAGAAGACAGGCGTGCTGTACGGCGGCACAGAACCACGTACAGATGGCGCAATTGCCGCCTGGTAATAATTATTACAGCAAAACAGGAGTATCCCGTTGATTAAATTTGCGGGATACTCCTTTTATATTTTCATTTTTGGACCATCATAAGTTATGATGGTACTGGAAAAAGTCAGTGTCAACACAAGGTTGCGCCCTGACGCACCTATAACTATCTTTACTTTATCCGTACACTTCATCAATACTGAAAACAAGGAAGGGGATGACTTACATGATTTTTAGTGAACGATTAAAAAAAGAGCGAGAAAAAAGAGGTTGGTCACAAGCGGATCTTGCCGAAAAAATTCATGTTAGTCGCCAATCCGTTTCTAAATGGGAAACCGGGAAGAACTATCCGAATATTGAAGTAATCATTGATTTGAGTGATTTGTTTGGCATCACGATCGATGAAATGTTGAGGAGTGACGGAGAATTGAAAGAAAAAGTAATTCGAGATAGTAAGAAATTGGCGTATCCGAAATGGAAAGCGTTCTTTGATAGCGTGTTTTTATTGGGAGCATTTTTATTGGTCGTAAAACTGATTATTATGGGCTTAAATCATTTTGCCGGTATGGATGTTATCATTCCTGAAGGCTTACCAAAAATCCTATCGAACTTCTTGCCGTTAGCTTTAATGGTAATCGGCGGGATCGGTGCGGACCAGCTGAAAACTAAATATATTGATTAAAAAAAAGGTAGCGATTGCGCTACCTTTTTTACCGGTTATTCAGCTTCTGTTTCATTTGAATCAGCAGACAATTCCGTTTTGCAAAACGCTAAAATCATCGCTTCTTCGTCTTCTTCCAATGCAAAATCCAAAAACTCATTATTGGCTTTATCAATAATAAAATAGTTCACGATGCGTACATTGTCATCAATTACCCCAACGATTACGCGAATTTCCAGACCTGCAGCGGAATATAGCTCATCTTCCTCATCCACTTCTACATCTAATAAAAACTCATAACGCTTACCTTCAATAATTTTTGTCGGATCTAAAATTTCTTCTATTGAAAATTGCGTAATATTCATATTCATGCTCCTTCCGGGAAATGCTTCTATTTTATCATAAACGAAAATTGCCGCGCGTCAAATAACAATCATTCATTTACACCGTGACAGCAACGTTTTCATATGACAAACTAGAAATTAAGGAGTGATGGACTTGAAAAATCTATTTTATTACGAAGATGCAATGATGAAGGAATTCACGGCACAGGTTGTAAAAACAGGTAAAGACGAAACAGGAAATTTCATCGTACTGGACAATACGGCATTTTACCCTACTGGTGGCGGGCAACCCCATGATACCGGCTGGATTAATGAAGCGGAAATTACTGATGTTGAGAAGATTGGTGAGGAAATTCGTCATTATACGCCAGCCGATGTGTCGAATATTTCCGGGGAAATATCCGGGAAACTTCATTGGTCGCGCCGGTTCGACCATATGCAACAACATGCAGGTCAACATATTTTAACAGCCGCCTTTGTTGAACTGTTCGATATGGCGACAGTAAGCTTCCACTTAGGAACAGAGCTTGTCACAATTGATTTAAATGTTGGTGAAGTATCTGAAGATCAGTTGGCGGCAGTGGAAAAACTTGCTAATGAAATCATTTTGGAAAACCGTCCAATTGAAACAAAATGGGTGACAAAAGAGGAATTAGCGCAATATAACTTACGGAAAGATGTAAAAGTCGACGAAGACATCCGGCTAGTCATTATCCCTGACTATGACTACAACGGCTGTGGCGGTACACATCCTACTTCTACCGGACAAGTAGGCTTGTTGAAGATTTTAGCTACAGAGAAAATGAAGAAGCAGATTCGCGTGCATTTCGTCTGCGGTAATCGCGTATTACAGCAGCTGGCTATGCGTAAACAGGTTTTAAGCGATGTGGCACGCCAATTGAGCGCACCGGAAGAGGAAGCTGCTGATGCGTTGCGCAAATTCGCGAAAACGGCCAAGCAAACAGAGAAGAGTTTAACGGAAGCCCAAGATGCCCTTCTTGAATTTGAAGCAAAAGAATTGGCAAACGAAACCGTTGCTGCAGCGACATTCGAAAACCGGTCGATTCAAAGCCTGCAGAAGCTGGCTCGTTTTATTACACAGCAAAATGGTGAAGCAATTGCCCTGCTCGTTGCCAATAATGAAGACAAGCTACAATTTGTTGCGGCGCGAGGCAGTGAGCAAACTAAATCGATGAAAGATATTTCTGCAGCTGCTTTACCGCTCATTAATGGTAAAGGCGGCGGAAATGATGCACTTGTGCAAGGCGGCGGTGAAAAGACTGTGTCGGTAGAAGCGCTCATTGAGGCTATGAAAGATGCCGTTCAATAAAGTGAAACTTCAATTCATAGGGGAAACCCCCCACGGATTGTTAGTGAACCAATCGGGCTTTTTCGGGTAATTGATCTCTCGCCTATCCCTTTGGCCTGCCTAAACGTGGAGGTTGAAGTCTTACTACCTGTTAATGAGGGATAAATGAAAAAGAAGCTAATGATGGATTGTACCATTCATTAGCTTCTTCTGTTTAACCTGCACGCAGTCCATTCATACCTCGGCGAACATTTGTTATATCGGTATAACCGAGCTTTACAAGTTCCTTGCACGCTTTATTACTGCGCGCACCACTTTGGCAAATGACAACAATTGGCCGGTCTTTCGGCAAATCCCCTAAATACGTTCCAAGAGGGCGATTAATAAACTGAGGAATGTGGGCCTCTTTATATTCTTTTTCTGTCCGGACATCCACAAATACATACTTTTTATCGTCCAGTAAAGGCTGCAGTTCTTTTGTCGTAATATATTTCACGCCTTTTTTCGGCATAAAACGCACGATCATTGCAATAATTCCCACCATTGCAAGAAGTGTAATAATCCCTTCCATTTGCATACTCCTAAAATCTGTTTTCACTTATTTTACGATACTCTGCACAAGCTTACGAATATTTTGCGCTTTTAGAAAGGGATCCCCACTCTTATAGGATTATATTAGAACTTTTTTGAGTTTATTAGAACAATGGAATACTTTATTTGAACAGTTCACCTGTTAATTAGAAGGTCCGAACCCTATTTTAGAACTTCTTGATCATTTATTAGAACTTCCACATTATATTAGAACTTTTTCAAGCTTATTAGAAAATATGCAGCATATATTAGAAAAAACTACCGACTAGCTTTCCTTTTTCAGCTCAACGGCATAGATTTCAGGAAGATTAAAAATTCGATAAGGAAACAGACTGTTCCCCAACCCTCTGTTTACGATCATTTCCGTTTCCTGCTCTTCATAAATCCCCGCCGTGTATTTTGGCATGAAACCTTGTGTTGGCGCAAAAAGTCCGCCGAAAAGTGGCAGGCGGATTTGGCCGCCATGTGCATGCCCTGTAAACACTAAATCAATTCCCTTTTCAACATATGTTTCAAACAGCTCGGGACGGTGCGACAATAACACTTTAAATGCGTCCGGATCCATATTGTAAAGGGCTTCATCAATCGACTGGCCGACTTCTTTTCCCATTAACGGATCCTCAATACCTGCAATGACGATGTGTTCTCCGTCACGCTCCAGCTGTACCGCATCATTCGGCATTACATGGACACCGAGTCCATTTAAAGCCGAATAAATTTCATCTGTTAAATTCAATGCAACTTCGTGGTTACCCAGCACATAGTACACGTCCGTAATATCGACTAACTGGCGGACAGCATGCAAGCTGTTTTCCAGGTCATAGCGGCGGCTATCGACTAGATCACCCGTTATGAAAATAGCATCAGGTTTGGTAGCCCGCACTTTTTTTACTAACCGTGACTGATTTTCCCCGAATGTCGCATCATGAAGATCGGTCACTTGGGTAATCCGGTATCCATCAAAACTCGCCGGAATTTTATTTGATTCATGTACATAATCGGTCGTGACAAGCCAATTATTATTTATATATAAAAATAGATAGACAACACCTATAAAAATGATTAATTTCAATAACTTTTTCAATTTATTCGCTCAATTCATTGTGAGTTTTAAGCAGCTACTAATACCACCCATCTTTATCAATAATATTGAACTGTTTCGTAACATTCAAGTGTTAAATCCGTTTACCAATTAATTCGTCGAGTGGATGATTATAGCTTTCGTACTTGGTAGAGTTCAAGAGTTCCTTTCATAAACTATAGCGGCACACAATCGTTAATTCACCCCTCCTTTTGAATATGCTTGATCAGCTCAATCAAATCTTCATCCATCACACCTAAACGTTTTGCTTCTTCTACAATTTCTTTTGCCATCTTCGTCAATGTATCGCTTCGCCTTGTTGTTAATATCCGATGTTTTGCATCCCCGATCACGAACATTCCAAGCCCTCTCTTTTTATATAAAATTTCTTTTTCTACTAAAATTGTCAGGCCTTTTCCTGCAGTTGCCGGATTAATATTAAAAATTTCAGCAAGCTGATACTGGGAATATACTTTTCCATCCGGAAGAAGCCTGCCTGCCAGTATCTCATTTTCGATCCATTCTGCTACTTGCATATAAATAGGAATTGTACTATTTGTGTTAAAAATCAAAGAAATCCTCCTTTCAGAGTTATCGAGTACATTAGTGTTGTAGTGTACTATATAAAAAACGAGCTTATTTGTCAATAAATCAAGAAATATTATCCACATATACTGTTTATCCACAAAGTTATACACATTAACATTGATTATCCACAATTTAATCACGATTTTTCAACAGATTGAATTATACTTATCCACAAAAAATATATTGGAATTCTATTTTAGAACAAGATTCCAAAAAAATATTCGAATATACTTTCATTTGTTCTAGAAATCGTCACATTTTTCTTAGTAAAGTCTCTTTATTTTTATACTAAAAAGGAATATTTTTAATTTCTTATATTCATGTTCAGTTAAAAATAAGTAGCTGTCCTCCTTTGTTCGATAAATTTATAACTTTATCTACAAGTTATCCACATCATACAATTTTTTATCCACTAAAAAAGCATTCCAAAAGCGACATGCCATCACTTTCAAAATGCTTTTTCATTCATTATTTAATTTCTTTCAATGTGGCTTCCACTTCTTCTTTTACCTGCAAGTTTTCTTCGCCGAACAGTATTTCATTTAATGCATCGTCTCCAGAACCTTCAGCTAGCGGTACGCGTGAACGATATGCCGCACGACATACTAAATGCCCGGAAACAGGTGCCGTAATAAATACGAAGATAATACCTAGTATCAGGCGAATACTCACATAGCCATCGTGGATCCAAAAGTAAACAAACCCGCCGAACAAACAAAGCAATACAGAGAGTGTCGCACTTTTCGTTGCTGCGTGTGAGCGTGTGTACACATCTGGTAAACGAATCATGCCGAATGCGCTAATGACACTCACAATTGCCCCAAACAAGATAAGAAGTGCCGCCATTAATTCAATCAGCTGATTTACGTTCAACAATGACACCTCTTTCTATATATTTCGAGAATGCAATCGTTCCGATAAATGCTAAAATCCCCAATATTAAAATGGCTTCCAAAAATGCCTTTGTTTTTAAAACTATCGACACGATGGCGATTGCAGAAATTAAATTAACACCAATCGTATCAAGAGCGATTGCGCGGTCAGGCAATGATGGTCCTTTTATAACACGAAATAAGGATAATCCGATTGCCACCATAAATAGAACAAGTGCCGCCTTTAGAATCAAATCGATCATTGTGTCACCTCCAAAATGGCACGTTCAAACTTGCCGATTGAACGGAGTACCGTTTCTTTCGATTCTTCTATATCCATCGCATGAATATAAAACGTACTGTTATCTTCTGAGACTTCCATTACAACAGAACCCGGTGTCAACGTTAATAACAGGGCCAATGTCGTTACTTGATAGTCTCCTCTTAATTCTGTTTCATAAGTAAAAATACCCGGTGTAAAATTCATCTGTGGATCCAGCACTTGCTTTAATACAGAAACACTTGATGAAAGCAGCTCTCGTATAAATATGAGGATGAGCTTAATAATCTTTAATACACGACGCAAGTAAAACTGTGTTCCGAAAAACCGGTGCATAGCATATAAAATCAATGTTCCGACTAAAAAGCCCGACATAAACGTCGTAAAGTCTGCAGTTGGATCGTCCTTCAATAAAAACCAAAGCGCCGCAATAAATAAATTAATAATAAATTGACCTAGCATGTGCTCACCCTCCTTTATTTATTCGTATTTAAAACCGCATCAATGTATACAGAAGGGTTTGATAATGTGTAAGCTGCATCATTCACATAAACTGCCAGCCCTTCAGCGCCAACTCCTAAAGCAACGATACAGATCGTCAATAGCACAAACGATACCATCGCCCCGCGTGGCATTCGAATTTTATCTTCTTCATTTATCGATGTTTCTCCAAAAAATGAAGCAAGGAAAATACGCATTAATGAATAGAGTACAATGATACTGGAGCCGAATGCCAATGCCAATAAAATGTAAGCCTCTGCTTCAACCGCGCCCTGGCCGATCAATACTTTTCCGATAAATCCGCTTAACGGCGGAATTCCGACAAGCGCACACAACATAATAAAGAACAGCCAGCCAAATACCGGATAGATTCGAATTAACCCATTCATATTTTTCACGACAATTTCCCCTGTTAAAAGCACCATTGTTCCAATAAGTAAAAACAGCAGCGCCTTGCCAAGCATGTCGTGGATTAAGTAATATACCGCTCCAGCCATCGCTGATTCTGTTCCAATTGCCAGCGCCACCAATATAAAACCAACACTAATGATGACGTTATACGTGGCAATTGTCCGAACGTCGCGCCCGGCAAATGCGCCCATACATCCCGCTATAATCGTCAGCCCTGCCATCACACCAATAACTGTATGGGTAATTTCCGGCTGTAACGGAAACATGAGCGTGAATGTACGGAACAATGCATACATGCCGACTTTTGTTAGAAGCGCAGCAAATAAAGCCTGTACTGCTGTTGGGGGCACACTGTATGAACCTGGAAGCCAGAAGAACAGCAGCAAGCCTCCTTTTAAAGCAAAAACAATAAGGAAAACAAGTGCAACAACCGTCAGTAACGGATCTTGGCCGGCTTCTGCAACGCGCTGTGCAATATGCGCCATATTAAGCGTCTTTAACGTTCCATACATGAAAGCAAGTGCCACGAGGAAAATCCATGATGCGACAACATTAATAAGTACATATTTAATCGACTCGCGCAGCTGTATTTTTCCCCCGCCTAGAGCGACAAGTACATAGGACGCTAAAAGCATTACTTCAAAACAAACGAATAAGTTGAAAATATCGCCTGTTAAAAACGACCCGTTCACACCTGCCAGTAAGAACAAGACAAACGGATAAAAGTACATTTTTTCATGACGCTCGCCAATTGTGGAAAAGGCATAAATTAAACAGATGGCTGTAACGATGCTTGCCGTTAAAACAAGAAGTACCGAAAATGAATCAGCAACAAATAATATACCGAACGGCGGCGCCCAACCACTAAAATCTATACGCATAATACCTTCTGTCTGAATGAGCTGTAACAGGATAACAGAAGTACCTATTACAAAAATCATAGTTACTAAACTTACAACTCGCTGAAGTTTAATATTATTATTTAAAAATACTAGTAATGCGGCCGTTATAATCGGCACAATCATTGGTAAAACAATTATATTATTCATCTGATGACCCTCCAAGTTCCCCTAGATCATCGGTTCCGTTCATTAAATACATACGATAAGCCAGTACGAGTAAAAAGGCCGTAACAGCAAAGCTGATAACGATTGCTGTTAAGATCAACGCTTGTGGCAAAGCGTCGGTATATGGTGCAGCCGCTTGACCTAATAACGGCACACTCCCCTTCTTTAACCCGCCGACCGTCAATAGCAATAAGTGAACGGCATGAGATAAAATGGCGGTGCCGACAATCACGCGTATGACACTACGAGAGAGGATTAAATAAGTAGCGACTGCGACTAGAATGCCGACAAGTACAATCATTAATGATTCCATACTATTCATCCTCACTTATATTTAAAATAATCGTTACGAGTGTACCGACAACCGTCAATGCGACACCTGCTTCAAAAATCGTAACAGTGGACAAATGCTTTTCTCCTATTAACGGGAGATTATAATAACCATCTGTCTGTGTTAAAAATGGTACATCAAAGAAAACCGAGGCAATGGCCGAACCTGTCGCCAGCAATACACCGATTGCAGCAACTTTTTTAAAATCGAACGGCATGCCTTTATGCACGGTTTCAATGTCATACGTCAAATATAGCAGGACAATCCCAGAGCCAAGCACTAACCCGCCGATGAATCCGCCGCCCGGAGCATTATGTCCCGCAAAAAATAAATACATACCAAGCGTAAAGACGATGAACACAACGCCTCGTACGACTGATTTTAAAATAACATCATTTACTTTCAACGTCTGCATCCCCCTTTTTCGCCTTAAGCTTAATAAGTGTGTAGACGCCAAGTCCTGCAATGAAAAGTACAACTACTTCAAGCATCGTATCGAATGCACGGAAATCGCCTAAAATCGTGTTGACGATATTTTTCCCTCCTGCAAGATCATACGAGTCCTCAAAGAATTTCGAGATTGGTTCAAAACGATCGTAATTCATTACAGCCAATCCGATCAGTGTCACAGTTGCTCCGACCGCAATCGAAATGGTCACCTTCGCAAAACGCCAGCTTTTCGAAATATACTCATTTTTAAGCTTCGGTAAATATTTGAATGATAGTAAGAACAGCGCTGTTGTGACCGATTCGACGACAAGCTGTGTGAGCGCCAGATCCGGAGCTCTGAATACTACGAAGAAAAAGGCAACAGAATAACCGAGTACCCCGTTCAACAGCACGACAGTAATACGCTGCTTTGCAAAAATAATCGCAATTGCAGCAGCAATCATAACGAATACCAGAACTAATTCATAAGGCTCGATCACCGAGTCTTTTGAAGGATTCCAGCTGAATACGTCCGCATAAATCATATACCCTGCCAGTAGAGTTACAAAAAACACATATATATATACGAAATAATAAGTTAGATTACCGTTCATATAACGGTTTGTTACACGTCCTGATACATCCTCACTTGAATTGATCACACGTTCATAAATCGCATTTAACGTAAAGCTTTGCGGGATTAACTGATAGACCGGACGCCATTTTTTTAATGTACGGTACAAGAAAACCCCTACAACAATGACACCAAATGTCATAATAAGCTCCGTATTAAAACCATGCCATGCTGAAATATGAGGCGTCAATTCCTCTGCAGAAGGAAACATTGGATAAATACTTGCCATCGCCGGACTTAAAATATAATGTCCCAAAACATTCGGGAATATGAAAATTCCAATTACGAATGCCACTAAAACAAATGGTGAAATCAGCATGCCAAATGGCGCTTCATGTGGCGGCTTTTCCAGACGATCCGGCTGTATTTTCCCGAAGAAAGTACGCATGACGATAATGACACAGTAAATAAACGTAAACACACTTGCCACCCAGGCGATAATCGGGAATAAAAGACCGATGCTATCAAGTGAGAAAATATCAAGCTGTGTAATTTTTAATGTTGCTGTAAAGAACATTTCCTTACTTAAAAAGCCATTGAATGGGGGTAAACCGGCCATTGAGGCACTGCCGATTACAGCAATCGTGAATGTAAACGGCATTAACGACATCAATCCGCCCAATCGGCGAATATCGCGTGTTCCTACTTCATGGTCAACGATTCCGACCATCATAAAGAGCGCGCCTTTAAATGTCGAGTGGTTGATTAGATGGAATAATGCAGCAAATGTAGCCTGTGTATAAATTACCGATTGTGTTGAATAACCAAAATGCAGCGCTGCAGAACCAAGACCGAATAAAGACATAATCAGGCCAAGCTGACTAATTGTGGAGTATGCCAGCAGTGCCTTTAAGTCATACTGGCGAACCGCATTGAATGAGCCCCAGAATAATGTAAGAAGACCTACCCCGCTCACTGCCCAAAACCATACTTCATGACCGCCAAAAATCGGTGTTGTACGAGCTACTAAATATATACCCGCTTTTACCATCGTTGCAGAGTGTAAATAGGCGGAAACAGGTGTCGGTGCTTCCATCGCATCCGGCAGCCAAATATGGAACGGGAATTGCGCTGACTTTGTAAACGCTCCTAAAAGTACAAGACACATTGCCGGAACAAAATACACACTCGATTGCACAACATCCAAATTCGCAATAATTTCGCGAATACTAAACGTTCCGGATGCAACATATAACATTAAAAACCCTGCGAGCATCGCAACACCACCAGAAACGGTAATGGTCATTGCTTTTCGCGCACCCGCACGAGATGCTTTACGATGATGCCAAAATGCAATTAACAGGAAGGACGATACGCTCGTTAACTCCCAAAATACATAAAGCACCATTAAGTTATCCGAAAAGACGACGCCTAACATCGCGCCCATAAATAATAGTAAGTAGCAATAGAAATGGTGTAATGATTCTTTCGTTGATAAATAGAAAATTGAGTAAAGTATTACTAAACTGCCTACCCCAGTAATGAGTAAGCTGAAAATCATACTCAAGCCGTCTAAATAAGTAGTAATATTAATACCGAAAGAGGGGATCCACTCAAATGTCTTAATAAACACTTCGCCATTGGCAATTCGAGGGATATATGTAGCTAAAATCGAAAACAATGCAACAGGGACAATTAATACGAACCAACCTAAATGTATATTCTTAAATCTCCTGTATATGAATGGGATTAATGCTGCAGCAAGAAACGGAAGCATAATCGAAAAAGCAATAACCAAAAGCAATAACCTCCTAACCGATTAAGCCAATTAAATATGTAAAGTTCGGCATTCGAACAATCACACTTGACTATCTATATAACTATCTTCATAATAATGTGGCATATGGGGAATATATTTTCCAACAAGAGTAATTTAAGAAAAATTACAAAAGCAAAAAAATAACATAAAATTTACTGAATATAAATATGCATCATAGAAATAAGTATACAATAATAATGGGTGTATTGCACTGTAATAGCCTTCGTTTTATCTCAATTATGCTTAATTTCTCAAAATATATTCGGATTCAATTCATTATTATAGGATAAGAAAAAGAGGTGCGAACTAAAATGAAACATGTTAAAGGCCGATTAGACGAAAGTATTTTGGTTTGTGTATATTACGGACAAAATGGTGAGCGTTTAATTCGCCGGGGACACAAGCTTGCTACTTTACTTGACTGTCCATTATATGTGTTGACTGTTGATTCAAAGCCACTTGATGCATTTGATGCGGAAAAATCAGGCTATATCGAACAGTGGAAAGAACTTACTGATGAATTGGATGTAGAACAATTCATTATTAAAGATAATGAAAAGCGTCCATTCCATAAAGTCATTACAGAAATTGCAATGAACTTTAATATTACCCAAATCATCGTAGGTCAAAGTGCCCAAAGTCGCTGGGAGGAAATTACAAAAGGTTCTTTCTTGAATGTTCTCTTAAAAGAAGTGCCATTCGTAGATTTTCATATAGTATCGGTAAAACGTCCTTCTGAAGATGAACTGATCGATGTATACGAAAAAGGTGTACGTGCTTATTTAATCCAGGAAAATGATTATTATAAAGTCGTGTTTACATGCCCTAAAATTGTGGCACTGGAAGGGATTTTCTTTAAGGAAATCGGGACAGACTTCGATAATGGTATATTCAAGTTCAATTATAACGGGAAACTTTTAGAGGCTGATATAACAGAAGGTACTGTTAACAACCCTGAAATTCTTCCTAAAGATCGTTTTACATCACTAAAACCTTAATACGAAAGCTGTTTCCAAGTTATTGGAACAGCTTTTTTTAGAATTTATAAAGTAAGAAAGGATTTTTAAAATGAAATTTGAAGTACCAAAAACAAAAAAATTATATGAACAAATAGCCGCTATTATCGAACAGAAAATTATGATCGGGGAAATTGCACCTGGCGATAAGTTGGATTCGGTTGAACAGCTTGCCAAAAATTTCGAAGTTGGCCGCTCTGCAATTCGTGAAGCTCTGACGGCTCTTCAGGCACGTGGAATAATCGAAATCCGCCAAGGAGAAGGAACTTATATCCGCAAAGTAACGGCCCAGGATATTTCATTAAATATTCCTACATATGCCTCCTTTTCTGAGCAGGATTTACAGCAAATATTTGAAGTGCGAAAAATTTTGGAATTAGGATTAATTGAAAATGCCGCAAAACGCAGAACAAATCGTCACCTTGGACAATTAAAAGAAGCGCTCATTAAAATGAACGATGCTCTAATCGATCCTGAGGCAAGCAGTAACGCCGACATGCAATTTCATGCAATCATCGCTGAAGCAGCGGACAACCCTCTCCTCGTTTCGATGCTGCAAAGTGTTTCAAAGCCGATTGCACGCCAAATCCAGCATACCCGTTCCATTTTATCCACTACAGATCATGCTGCTTTATACGATTTACACGAAGAACATACCGCGATTTACAATGCTTTAGCGAATGCAGATGATATACAAGCTAAAAAAGCGATGGCAAAACACCTTAAAACCGTTGAGTCATTACTTTTCAGACAATAATGTTTTAATACAATATTATTCTCGTTGAATACTAATTTATTTAGTCATCAGATGACCTGTTGACTTAATTATCAGAAAGTTGTAAATTTAATGGAACAGGGGGGATTGGATGAATGTATCATTATTCGCTACATGTTTAGTCGATATGGTTCAAAGTAATATCGGGAAAAACACTGTTGAGTTGTTGGAACGCTTAGGTTGTACAGTAAATTTTCCAAAAGGCCAAACTTGTTGCGGTCAGCCAGCCTATAACAGCGGCTATGTAAAAGCTTCTAAAGAAACGATGAAAAATACAATTAAAGTATTTGAAGATGCAGAAGTCATCGTCTGTCCATCAGGTTCTTGTGCGTACATGCTGAAAGAATATGTTCATATTTTTAAAGATGAACCGTTTTGGCAGGAAAAGGCACAAAAAATCGCTGACAAGACATATGAACTGACACAATTTATTGTTGATGTACTTAAAGTTGAGGATGTTGGAGCAAAACTAAACGGAACGGCTACTTATCACCCTTCCTGTCATATGACGCGCTTATTGAAAGTTCAGCAGGCTCCCCTCACGCTGCTCCGGAATGTAGACGGTCTTGAGCTGCTGGAAATGCCTTTAAAAGAAAATTGCTGCGGTTTTGGCGGAACATTTTCTATTAAAATGGGACCGATCTCCGAACAAATGGTTGATGAAAAGATTGCTTCTGCCAAGCAGATTGCTATCCATTATTTAATAGGGGCTGATGCGGGATGTCTCATGAACATCGGCGGGCGGATTGACCGGAAAAATATTGACATTAAAACAATGCATATCGCAGAAATTTTGAATAGCCGCTAATAGAGAGGACGTGTTTCAAATGGCGATGAAAATCAGTCAGCAAAAATTTAATGAACGTCTTTCCTCCAACCTGGAAAATGATTTTATGCGTGGTGCGGTAGCTGGCGCACAACATCGTTTTCAAACAAGACGGAGCGCTGCTGTTGACCCTTTAGATTGGGAAGAATGGCGTAATCATGGAGAAGAAATCCGGCAGCATGTATTGGAAAATCTCGATTATTATTTACATGAATTGAGTACAAATGTAGAAGCGCGAGGCGGTCATGTATTTTTTGCACAAACTGCCGAAGAAGCTACCGATTACATTTCAACCGTTGCCAAACAAAAAAATGCGAAAAAAATAGTCAAAGCAAAATCAATGGTAACCGAAGAAATCAATTTAAACTCACACTTGGAACAACTCGGATGTGAAGTGATTGAAACTGATTTAGGCGAATATATTTTACAGCTTGATGACCATGACCCGCCTTCTCATATCGTGACACCGGCACTTCATAAAAATAAAGATCAGATTCGGGAAGTATTTGAACAAAAAATTGGTTATACGGCTTCCTCCCAACCAGAGGAACTAGCCCTGCATGCCCGCAAAGTTTTACGTGATCATTACTTAACGGCGGATATCGGTATTACGGGATGCAATTTTGCCGTTGCGGAAACAGGTTCTGTTTGTTTAGTAACGAATGAAGGGAATGCGGATTTAGTAACAGCCTTGCCGAAAACACAAATTTCCGTCATGGGGATGGAGCGGTTAGTACCCACATTTGAAGAAATGGAAGTACTCGTCGGTATGCTTACACGGAGTGCGGTTGGCCAGAAGTTGACAAGCTATATTACAGTGCTGACAGGCATAAAAGAAGCGCTCGAAGTCGATGGCCCCGAAGAATTTCATTTAGTCATTGTAGATAATGGGCGTTCCTCGATTCTAGGTGGCGAATTCCAGTCGATTTTACAGTGCATTCGCTGTGCGGCATGTATTAATACATGCCCTGTTTATCGCCATGTCGGCGGGCATACGTACGGATCTATTTACTCCGGTCCTATTGGGGCGGTATTATCACCGTTATTAGGAGGCTACGATGACTATAAAGAGCTGCCTTACGCTTCCACTTTATGTGGTGCATGCACGGATGTATGCCCAGTGAAAATTCCGTTGCACCAATTGCTTCATAAGCATCGGGAGGTGATCGTTGAACGGGAAGGCCGTGCCCCGATCAGTGAAAGTTTGCTGATGCAGGCATTTGGAATGGGCACTTCTTCACAATCAATCTATCAATTAGGCACTAAAGTAGCTTCAACCGTTATGAAGCCGTTCACGAAAAACGAGAAAATTTCTAATGGTCCAGGTCCACTGAAAAACTGGACAGCGTATCGTGATTTCCCTTCTGTGCAAAAAGAACGTTTCCGTGACTGGTTTGAACAGCATAACAAGGGAGGCAAATCCAAATGATTCAAAATCGAGAGCCCTTTTTACAAACAATCGCTGCCCGTCTTGGCAGATCCGCTCCTTCTTTAACTAAACCGAAGCGAAACTGGAAGCACCTCCCTCAACACGAAGTATTGAAGGACGCTTCGATGGAAGAACTTATCGAAGTGTTGAGAGAACAATGCTTGAACATCCACACTACATTAAAGAAATGCACACAGCAGCAATTGCCTGAAATATTAAATGAAACAATTGTAGATTACGGTGGCGGGCGAGTAATTTACAGCAATGATTCGCGTTTTGAAGTATTGAATGTGTTACCGGTTTTTGAGCAATATGAACATTTAAAGTGGCAATCTGCAAACGGTAAGGAAAATATCGATTTTGCTGAACAGGCAAATGTCGGTGTCGTAATCAGCACCGTGACATTAGCGGAATCCGGCACGATTATGCTTCAAACATCACCGGAAGTCGGCCGGACGCTTTCATTTTTACCTGAAAATTCAATTGCCATTATACCAAAAAGCAGCATCGTTCCCCGTATGACACAAGCTGCCCAATATTTACGAGAGCAGTCCCATGTTTCGTCCTGTATTAATTTCATTACAGGACCAAGCAACTCCGCGGATATCGAAATGAACTTAGTTGTCGGGGTTCACGGACCGGTAAGAATGACGTATATTTTGGTGGAGGATTATTAAAAAAGAGGTGGCGGCATAACACAAAAATACTATTTTGGTAATGCCCCCTGATTTTTTATGCAGCTCAATAGCTGGCATTAGTTCAGTATTTTAACGAAATCATGCCGGCTAGTTTTTGTTTAATTCGCTCGTTGCTATAGCGCATAATATTTATAAAGCCATAGAAAAACACCCAAAAAGTTAGTTTTTTCTCTAACTTTTTAGGTACACTACCTTTCCTCAAGGAGAAAATGGGATTTTTTGCTCTGCATATAATTGAACTTCATTCCGGGACGCTTTCCGCCGGTGTCGTACTATTCAATCAGGAAGCTCTGCTGTAGTAAAATGCTTTAGTCGGTATCTACAATCGCCGACTTCACTCCAATCAGTTTATAGCGCATCATTTATAAAACATATTCTAGATATATACCCCTAAATTTCCATTTACATCCCATCTTCAGTGAAGCAGAGAATATTCATCGCGTAAATGCAGCTGTTACACCACCATCAACCGTCAACATGCAACCTGTTGTTTTTTTTGTTTTTTCCGAGGCAAAAAATGCAATAGCTTCTGCAATATCCCTAGGATATATATTTTCTTTTAAAACTGTACGTTGTCGATAATGTTCCTCTAATTCTTGCTCCTCAATTCCATATGCTGTTGCACGTTCCTTGCGCCAATTTGATCCCCAAATAGCAGAGCCTTGTAAAACGGCATCAGGCAATACAGAATTTGCCCGAATTCCAAAATCTCCACCTTCTGCAGCTATACAGCGGGCTAAATGTAATTCAAGAGCTTTTACAGCGCTATAGGCCGATGCATTTTTCCCTGCATAAACAGAATTCTTCGAAGCAATGAAAACCATACTTCCCCCTAAATCCTGTCTTTTCATAATTTTAAATGCCTCTCTGGACACTAAAAAGTAACCAGTACCAAGTACATTCATATTCAAGTTCCATTCATCTAGCGAGGTTTCTTCAAAGCTGCTGGATGTCGCAAGTCCAGCATTATTAACTAGAATATCTATTCCTCCAAATCTTTCAATGGCAGTATTAAATGCTGAAATAATTTGTGCCTCATCCGTTACATCCATTTGTACTGCTATAGCAACTTCCTCACCATACATAGCATTTATTTCTTCCGCTACTTTTTCAGCTCCTGCTATATTTAAATCAGCTAATACTACATGTGCTCCTTTAGAGGCAAATAATCGGCATGTTTCGCTTCCAATTCCTCCTGCTCCACCGGTAACAAGAGCGATTTGTCGAGAAAATTCATTTTCTGGAGGCGCTAAGCTAAGTTTATATAATTCTAGAGGCCAGTATTCAACAGCAAAAGACTCTTCTTCAGTTAAAGAGGTAAAGCCTCCTAATTTATAGGACCCTTCCATAACAGCAATTGCCCGTTTATATAAATCTGCACTTAATTTTGCTGCGTTACGATTTTTGCCAGTTGTGATCATTCCTATCCCTTTTATTAAAATGACACGTGGTGCCGGATTAAACATCTTATCTGTACTTTCAGCATACTTAGTAAAATATGCTGAATAATCTTCTATATATTGAGTGATTCCTGCTAACACTTCATCCTTTAATGTTTGTTTGTCACCACTCCAATTAATGAACAGCGGAATACGCTTAGTGTGCACTAAATGATCCGGACAGGCTGCTCCAACTTGCGATAACGTTTCTGCTATTTCACTATTTACAAAGTTTAGTACCTCTTCAGATGTATCTATATTCGTGACAACACGTTCATGGAATGAAGCCGCGCCACGCACTATAGGTAAAAGCGTATGAATAATATTTTGTTTTTCTTCCATTGATGGTTCTGGAATCGATAAAGCGCTTGAAACTTGATTGATAGAGTAGTTTTCAATAAATTTCTCAGCTTCATTAATCACTTCAATTGTTTTATTATAGCTTTCCTGAGCTGTATTTCCCCATACAACCAAACCATGTTTCTCCATCAATACCAACTCGGCATTAGGGTTATTCCGCACACCTTCAGCAATCATTTTGGAAAGTGTAAAACCAGGACGTATATAGGGAACCCATACATATCGATTCCCCCAAATCGCATCTGCAATTTTTTGACCATCCGGTGCACAACATATACTTATAATAGCGTCTGGATGTGTATGATCCACATGTTTATATGGTATAAAAGCATGTAGCAATGTTTCAATTGATGGTCGCGGGTAATTCTTCGTAAGTAAACAATGCTCTAAATATACAACCATTTCTTCGTCAGACATCGAAGTACGATGTTCTAACTCAAGCATATCTTGAAGTAATAAACTTGAGAAATTCTCTTCCCTCATCGTTGCTAAATCAGAACCGCTCCCCTTAACCCACATGATATCTACTTCGTTACCTTTAAAATCAACAGCACGAGTTTTGAATGAGGTATTGCCTCCACCCCAGTTGCATACTGACCGATCAGTCCCAATTAGGTTAGAACGGTATCGCAGCTCCTCCAGCGAATCTTCAGGAGGTGCTGTATTCATGTCCCATAAATTTTTCACCATCATTATATTCTCCCATCTTCAACTCATTTAACATTGGCATGAGTGGATTATTATAAAAAATTTCATTTAACGTTTGGTAATGTTTATATAGTGTTTCATATACTTTTTCATTTTTCTTATTAGGCTTAAATATCACTTCGCAAGTTGTTCCATATTTACGTGCTGCCTCGTGTAATGGAACTCTTTCAAAAGCGGCCGCACCGAGAATAGCTGCCCCTAATGCCGGTATTTGGGTTTCTTCTAATACAATCAGCTCTTTTTGCAATACATCTGCATAAATTTGTACTAGTAAAGGGTTTTTTTTCGGAATTCCGCCTGCTAAAATTATCTTATCGATTGCAAGACCATTTTCTATAAATAACTCAACAATTTGCTTTGTTCCAAAGGCGGTACTTTCCAGTAATGCACGATATTTTTCGTATGCCTTTGTTTGTAAGGTTTCACCAACCATTACTGCAGTTAAATTCGGATTGACATACGGGGTACGGTTCCCGTTATGCCAATCGAGTACGACTAAACCATGTGAACCAGTTGACTGCCTACCCGCATAACTATTTAAGATTTCAAATACAGAACAATCCTTCTTTTTTGCCTCTTCGATATAGCGAGTTGGTAATTGTTCACGAATAAAGTAGGAGAAAATATCACCTACTGCTACTTGCCCAGCTTCATAAGCAAATAAGTCTTTGAAAATTCCATCCTTCACTACCCCGGAAACACCTGGAATCATTTTCTCTTCGTTGCTTAACAGCATATGACAACTAGAAGTCCCCATAACAATTAACATTTCATTACTCCTGCTTACTCCTGCACCAACTAAAGCTGAATGAGCATCAATAATCGAAACAGCTACAACAACATCTGTATGCAGTCCTAACTTTTCTGCCATCTCTGGAGTTAAGTTTCCTGCATACTCTCCTGCAAGCATTGGTTTTCCGGCTAATTTCGTTTTATAAATATTTGTAAATGAATCATCAATTAGGCTTAATACTTCTGGTTTTAAATAACCATCTTCACTTTGCCATAATCCTTTAAAGCCTGCTTGACAGCTACTTCTCACCAGGGAGCCAGTTAATTTACTAACCAGCCAGTCTCCCGCTTCCATAAAATACTTACATTCTTCAAATATTTGCATATCTTCATTTTTCAATTCCAAAAGTTTCGGCAAAAGCCACTCAGAAGAAATAGTTCCACCATATTTTTTTAAGTACGGGTGATTGCTCAATATATTGGTAATATGCTCTGCTTCTTTATATGCACTATGACTTTTCCATAGTTTTGCATATGCATGTGGGCGTTCCTTATATTCCAGCTGATTACATATTGGGTTAAATGATTCATCGACCGGTAAAACTGTACAACTGGTAAAATCTATTCCAATAGATTTTATAGAAGTAGATGGGAGCTTTTGTTGCTCTAATAAAAGTGTAATTAAACTTTCCATACAGTCTAAATAATCATTAGGATTTTGAAGTACCTTATTATTTTTTATTTTTACATTGTAAAGGTTTTCTGTAATTATCCCATGCTCATAGGTTTGCTCTACAACAGCTGTAATTTGTTTTGTTTTCAAGTCAAGTAATGCTGCGCGACATGATTCGGATCCATAATCTAAACCTATACTATACATAGCCCCTCCTATTTATATAACGGACCCAGGTTCTGACATGCTCTAAAATCTGCTTGCTCTTGTTCCTGTGTTCCAAACATATTCCAAACACTGGGACGATAAATGTTCTCTTTTGGTACATTATGCATATTTACAGGAATCCTTAAAATTGATGCTAACGTAATAAAATCTGCCCCAATATGACCATAAGAAATTACACAATGATTCGATCCCCAATTATTCATCACTGAGTAAACGTCTTTAAAGGCACCTTCTCCAGTTAAATTCGGGACAAACCATGTAGTGGGCCATGTTGGATCTGTTCTCAGATCGAGTGAATCATGCATTTCTTCCTCTAATTCCACTGTATAACCTTCTGCAAGTTGGAGAACAGGCCCTAGTCCCCGAATTAAGTTTAAGCGTGCTATCGTTACCGGCATTTCTCCTTTTGTTGTAAAATCTGTAGAGTAACCGCCTCCACGGAAATAGCCAGTATTTCCTGGACGTAATTGTGTATTTTTTATACATGCCTCTACTTCTGCATCTGTTACCTCCCAAAATGGTTTAATGGCTGGTTGTCCGTTAATTTTTTGCTGCCCCGTCCCATCTAATGCAGCAGGACCCGAATTGATTAAATGAATAAAACCATTTTCTGAGCGTCCGGTAGGTTTTTTTCCCGTTACACGTTCTACTGCATCTCTACTCCAAAATGTTCTCACATCTGCAAAAACCTGCGCGCTATTTGTCAGTAAATGACCAAATGCCATTGTAACCCCATTCATCGCATCATTTTCCGTTGCTACTAAATACGGCGCACGTTTCCCATTCCAATCAAAAGATGAATTTAAAATGGCTTCCATGAAATCCCCATTAGGGTAGTGATCTGTCCATTGACGCTGCCCTTGGAAGCCGGCAATAAGTGCGTTACGCCCCATTCCCTCTTCAATAAAACCTGCTTCTTTGATAATTTCATTCCCTTGCATTAAATCTCGCACAATTAATGTCATTAAAATGGAGGTTTTTAAATCCTGCTCTTTTTGTTCTACAGTACGTTGGTATTGTTCCTCGTTAATATCCTCACCAAAAACAAAATTTCCCTTTACCCATTGATAGGCACGTTCAAATTCTTCTTTATCGTAAATACCCAATTCAATTCGACGTAAAATTTCAACGGATTCTACATATTCATTTCTCATCCCTAAGTAGTCTTGGAAAAAATCATCCCGTACAATACTTCCAGCAATGCCCATTGAAACTCCACCAATAGCTAGATACGATTTTCCTCGTAGAATGGCAGCAGCAAGACCAGCCTTTGCAAATCGAATAAGCTTTTCTCTTACGTCAGCTGGAATTTCCGTATCTCCAATATCCTTTACGTCTTCCCCATAAATACCGAAAGCTGGTAATCCTTTATAATTATGTGCTGCAAGAACCGCAGCCAAATATACCGCTCCGGGTCTCTCTGTTCCATTAAAGCCCCAAATCGCTTTTGGTATATACGGATCCATATCCATTGTTTCAATCCCGTAGCACCAACTCGGAGTTACTGTAATGGATACACCTACACCTTCGCGTTTGAATTTTTCTGCACAAAGTGCCGCTTCTGTCACTCCTCCAATACAGGTATCAGCAATCACACATTCAACAGCATCACCATTTGGATATTTTAATGTTTCATTAATTAACTTTGCGACTGCATTTGCCAAATTCATAGCTTGTGGTTCAATTGATTCACGTACTCCACGGCGTCGGCCATCTACAGTTGGTCTGATTCCTATTTTTGGAAAGTCACCTATAAATCTGTTTTCCTTCATTTCATTGCCTCCTAAAGATATTTTTATATTTTACTTTTAAGGATTTCCATACGTCAGCTTCCTGAGGTTCATACTCCGTTACAGTAAATGATGCTTTAATTACATCTCTGCCTTCCTGTAAGTTAGAAATCTCTCCTAAAGCCCTTAATTGAGAGAGACCATTACCAAGAGAACTTGCCTCTACCGGACCAGCAACCACTCTTTTACCGGAGGCATTTGCAATTAGTTGGCACAATAATTTATTTTTGGCTCCCCCTCCCCCAATATAAAGAGTCGGAGAATAATATCCTGTAATCCGCTCAATATCATCAATAATATTGGCATAATAAATTGCAAGACTCTCACTAAAACAGCGAATCTGCTCCGCAATGGATATGGGAATTGACTGATTTGTTTTTTTACAAAATTCATGGATTGCGTTTACCATGGATACCGGATTAAAGAATACTTCATCCTCAGGATTGATAATTGCTCTGAATTCTTTATTTTCATAATAAGCTTGTTCTTCGTGTTCAAATGTTGTGTGTACTTGCTGTTGCTGCCATTCTTTCCTCAACTTCTGTAAAATCCAAAAACCAGTAGCATTTTTTTGAAATCGAATCATTTTTTCACTCGTTCTTTCGTTTGTAAATCCTTGTTGGAATGCTTCTAAAGAAACAACTGCTTCCTCTAATTCCATTCCAATTAAACCCCAAGTCCCTAAACTAATAAATATTCCATTTTTATCCTCAATAGGTAATGCACTTAAGGCGCATGCTGTATCATGACCAGGAACTAAAGCCATTTGTATAGTAGGAAATTGAATGAGCTTTCCTATTATTTCATGTGTTTGCCCTATGGGTGACAAAGGAAGTTGTTTATTAAATAACTTTTCTATAAGTTCGTTATCCCAATTCTCACTTTTTAAATTGAGTAGTTGTGTTGTGGAACCTATAGTTAACTCATTAATTTTTTCTCCTGATAAGGCATGCATCAGTAGACTTGGCATTAGTAATATATTTTCTGTCTCATCAAGTAATTGATTATAATTATCATCAATAGCCATTAATTGAAAAAGAGTATTTATACTGGATATTTCATTTCCAGTTCTTGTATATAGATCATAATGATTAATTATTTTTTGAACTTTCTCGACATAGGGTACACTGCACTTATCCCGATAAGATAAAGGGTTTTGAATTAATTGGCTGTCCTTATTTAAACAAGCAAAATCAACCCCCCATGTATCAATACCTATGGACTTCCCCTTATCTGGTGCAGCTTTTTGAAGACCAATATGTAGCTCCTTTATTAATCTCTCATAATCCCAATAATAATGAAATTCTTTCTGGAAGGGTTCATTTGTAAAGCGATGCACCTCTTTCAACTTTATTGTTTTACCATTAAAGTGTTGTGCTGTTAAACGACCATTCGATGCACCCAAATCATACGCCAGGACCGTTACCATACCGTATTTCCCCCTTTATTTCTCCAGTAAATTTGCTCTATACCGTTCTGCGGATAGATTCCTAAGTTCATCGCATTCTTCTTCTGTTAAAATGCGAGGGGATCCGATTATCTTACTAAATGTAAATACTTTTGCTGACTCTTCAGTCAATTGCATGAAAAAAAAAGCTTCCTTCATTGTCCGGCCAACTGTTAACACACCATGATTTCTAAAAACTAGAACACTTGTATCTTCTATTTGCTCTGCCACTTTATTTGCCAACAATGATGTAGTTGGAACTACATAATCGATATAGCCCACCTTTTTAATCATTGCTGGAAAATCCGGAAATAGCGCGGGAATCTCGTTTCCTGTTGATGAAACTGCCACAGAAAATGTAGGGTGTGCATGTAGGCAAGCATTAATATCCGGACGTTTTCTAAAACATTCTAAGTGCATTAGGACTTCAGATGAAGGTCTTAGTTCCCCTTCAATTTCTCCTGAATCTATATGGACTTTTACCCATTGGTTATCTTTAATTTCTTTTAAATCAAAGCCGCTTGGAGAAATATACATATACTCATCATCTCGCATACTTAGATTTCCTCCAGCGCCAACAACCAGACCGCTAGTGACTAACTCATTCGCATAGTGCTTTAAATCCGCAATTATCCTTGACATTAAATACCTTCTTTCTAAATTATTTTATAAAGCTTGGTAAGTGCTTCGGTTTGTGCTAACATCTCTTCTAAACTATAAAGTTGTTTCTTACCTCTTACAGCCTGTTCAAAATTTTCAATTTGTAATTGGTAAGCATCACCTTCGAAGTAATATTCATTTTTCTCCTGCTCTTTATATACTTCAATAACCCCTAAATGGTTATGAATATCTGATCGAAATGCATGAGGTAAATGAATCACCCCTTCAGAACCTATAATTTTAAATGTATTTGTAAACTCTCCTGAAAAACTACAATCTATATGCCCTACGATGCCGTTCATATATTGAATTACACCAGATATTTTTACATCTACATCTAAATATCGCTCGGTTATAAATTTTGCTTCTTTCACCGGTTCTCCTAGAATATATTGTTGAATATTAATGCAATAACAACCTATGTCATACAAAACACCTCCACCTAAATTAGGTGTAATACGTATGTCATTTTTCCAATTTTCTAAAACGAAGTGAAAATTGCTCGACATCGATACGATATCTCCGATTTCTTTGTTTTTCATCATTTCTTTAAGTGCTTTTATTTGCGGATGAAATCTGTACATAAAGGCTTCCATTACTACTAAATTTTCCTTCTCAGCTAATCTTTTGATATCTTGCATTTGTTCGACATCTAAAACAATTGGCTTTTCTACTAGAACGTGTTTATTATGTTTTAATGCTTCCATCGTCCATGTATAGTGAAGTGAATTAGGTAAAGCTATATAAACGGCCTCAATATTTTCGCTTTTCAATAATGCTTCATATTCTCTGTAGACTTCTTTTATGTCGAACTCTCTGATCCAACCATCAATATTGCGAGAAAAGCTTGCGATTGCTTGTATACTCCCGCCATTTTTTAAAATTGCGGGTATTATCTTTTCCTTTGCGATTGTAGCTGCGCCAATAATTCCCCAACGTAAAACCATTCTATTGCCTCACTTTTTGAAGGGAACCGTTTAACTCTAAAACAGTTCCCTCTTTATTAATTATTCGTAAATTGCTGATTGGATTTCTTCACTATCGATATTATCTTTGTCATACCAATAAAAACCTGTATCAATGTTTTTTTCTACACTTTCCCCGTTCATAGCTGCTACGGCCGCTTTTACTGTTTCATAACCAATTCCAACTGGATTTTGAGTTACAGCTCCTGCTGCTACACCATTTTTTATTGCATCTATTAATTGCTTACCGGAGTCAAAACCAACTACAACAAGGGAGTTTACTTTATTCATTTCTTGAATAGCATTTACTACACCGATTGCTGATCCTTCATTTGTGCCAAATATCCCCTTTAAATCGGAGTTCGCCTGCATAATTGCCTTTGCTAAGTCGGTTGATTTTAAATGATCTCCACCACCGTATTGGATATCAACTATTTCAATATTCGGATAATTCTCTTCGATTTGATTTACGAAGCCATCTCTACGTTGTACCCCTGTTACAGAAGTCTGATCATGAACAACTAAAGCTATTTTGCCTTCTTCACCAATTAATTCCGCCATTTTATCGGCCGCCAATGCTGCTGCAGCTTTATTATCTGTTGATGCAGTCCCTAATGGAATATCACTTTCTACCCCTGAATCAAAAGCAATAACGGGGATATTTGAGGATTTCGCTTTTTCTAATAAAGGCACTGCTGCTTGTGAATCCAAAGCCGCAAAACCTAAAGCATCCGGTTTTTTATCCAATACCGCTTGCAACATTTCAATTTGCTTATCAACTTGAGATTCACTTTCAGGTCCTTCAAAAGTAATCTGTACATCAAATTCTTCTGCTGCTTGTTCTGCGCCTTTTTTTACCGCCTGCCAAAACTGATGTTGAAATCCTTTTGAAACGATTGCAACATAAGGTTTATTCGAATCTGCTGAAATGTTATCTGCAGAAGTCCCTTCGTCTGCCTCACCATTACAAGCAACCAAGATTACTCCAACTAAAAGAATGATACTAAAAAGCCAACTTTTTCTCATTTACCTTCCCCCCACCAATTTTTATATTAGGCCGCTATGGCTTAATAACTATTATTTGCTTTTTTTACGTCTCCAAATATCCATAAATACGGCAAAAATAATGACAATTCCAACAACTACTGTTTGCCATTCTTGAGGAATAGATAGAACACGTAGTCCATTTGTTAAAACACTCATAATTAATGCCCCAATAATTGTTCCTACAATTGTTCCCTTTCCTCCGCTTAATGATGTTCCACCAATTACTACGGCTGCAATTGCTTCTAATTCGTATCCTTGACCAAGCGCCGGTTGAGCAGAATTTAACCGGGAAGCCATAATAACGCCTGCAATCCCTGTAAATGCTCCCGCCAAACTGTAAATCCCTATTTTCCAGCGGTCTACATTAATTCCTGAAAGCTTGGTTGCTTCTTCATTACTTCCAATTGCAAAATTAAAGCGACCTAAAATGGTTTTGGATAGAATGATTGCAGCAAGAATTCCTAAGAGGAAAAAAATAAAAATAGCGTTTGGAATTTCAATACCCGGAATAATGTTGCCCATCGCAATTTTCGAGAATGAAGGATGGTCTGTAAAGTAAATAGGAGCAGCATCTGACAAAACTAAAGCAAGCCCTTTTGCAATCATCATCATAGCTAGTGTTGCAATGAATGGAGGTATTTGTAACTTTGTTATTGCGACTCCACACAGCATTCCACAAATTGCCCCTGTTGCAATCCCTCCGATAATGCCTACTATAATTGGTAAGTCAGCCGTTACTACAATTAGACCTGTTAAAACTGAGGATAATGTCATTACCGTTCCTACAGATAAATCGATTCCCCCTGTTATAATGACGAATGTAGCACCCAAGGCCAAAATACCAATAACTGCTGTGGATAATAAAATACCGATAACATTACTCCATTGCATAAAATTTGGAGATGCAATAGAGAAGAAAATTATTAAGATTACTAAACTACCGAAAGCTAAAAATTGCTGTAAACTGCTATTTACAAATTTCATATTTTCTAGCTTCAAATTCTTTGTTTTTAGATTTTCTGGTTTAACAATTTCCATTTAACTTCCCCCCCTTTAATTTCGATAAGCAGTCGCAAGTTCCATAATTTTTTCCTGACTTGCTTCTTTTGCCGATAAAACCCCTGTTATTCGCCCTTCTGACATAACTGCAATACGATGGCTCATTCGTAAAATTTCTGGTAACTCTGAAGAAATCATGATAATTGCTTTCCCCTCTTTAGTAAGGTCATCTAATAATTTATAAATTTCCCCTTTTGCACCAACATCAATTCCCCTTGTTGGTTCATCAAAAATTAAAATATCACAATCCCGATGCAGCCATTTAGAGATAACTACCTTTTGTTGATTTCCCCCGGACAATAATCTCACTGGCTGATTGATAGTTGGGGTTTTTATCTTCAATTTCTCAACATAACTTTTAGCTGTCTTATCAATCTCTTTATTAAGGACAAATCCACTCTTATTAAAATAAGACATGGATGCTAAAGCTACATTTGTTTTGACATTTTCATCTAAAAGTAGCCCTAAATTTTTTCGGTCTTCCGTTAAATAACCTATTCCATTCGCGACCGCTTGTGAGGGGTGGTTAATGGACACCCGCTCTCCATGTAAATAGAGTTCACCAGATTTAATTTTATCTACACCGAATATAGCATTTGCCACTTCTGTACGGCCTGATCCCATTAATCCCGCAAAACCTAATATTTCTCCTTTTCTTAAAGCAAATGTAATATCTTGAATATGTGTATTTGTAGTCACATTTTTTAATTCGAGCACAATTTCTCTTACTTCATTTGCCAATGTAGGCTGTGACTCTATATATACTTCACGACCAACCATTAAACGTATAACTTCACCCATTTCTGTTTCTTTCGTATTTAAGGTAGTAATAAGTTTTCCATCTCGCATAATTGTAATTCGATCGGTTATACGCTTTAACTCATCCATACGGTGAGAAATATATATAATTCCTACTCCTTCTTTTTTAAGTGCTTTAATAATTTCAAATAGCACATCGATTTCCGTTTCTGTTAATGCTGTTGTTGGTTCATCCATAATTAAAATTTTCGATTCATATGAAAGCGCTTTCGCAATTTCCACCATTTGTTGCTTGGCAATTGTCAGCAATTCTACCTTAGTTCGGATATTTAAATCTAACGATAGTTTATTAAAAAGCTCTTTTGTCATTTGATAGAGTTTTTGATCATTTACGAATATGCCCATCCTCTTAGGTTCTCGACCGATAAATATGTTTTCTGCCACTGTCAAATCCTTCATTAAATTCAATTCTTGATGGATAATCGAAATACCTAATTCACTAGCTTTTTTAGGGTCTTTTACTTGAATCAACTGACCATTCAAAAAAATTTCCCCTTGATCTGCCTCATAAATACCTGTAAGGATTTTCATGAGTGTGGATTTTCCTGCACCATTTTCTCCGACAAGTGCCAATACTTCTCCATGATTCAAATCAATTGAGACATCCGATAGTGCTTGAACACCAGGAAAACCTTTCGAAATATTTTTCATTTCTAATAACTTCACTTTTTGCACCACCCTTACAATTAATTCAGTTTACTGTAAATTATTTTTTTATCTTTAAATTCGTAGAAAGAGAAATATTCTCGAGATACATAATCGTCCACTATAATAATATCAACAACATCAATTGATCCTATTTGAACGAATGATTTTTTATTAATTTTTGAATGATCGGCCATTAGAATAATTTTCTCGGATCTTTCCATTACTGTTCTTTTTACAGCTGCCTGTTGTTCATTGGAATCACTAATACCCAGAGAAAAGTCAAATCCTTTACATGATAGAAACATTTTATTTACATAATAATTTTTTAGAGACTGAATTGTTGTTGGACCAATTAATGAAAATGAATTTTGGACTAAATTCCCTCCAGTTAATATAATTTCTATATTAGTTTTTTTAGAAAGCTCAAATGCAACAATCAATGAATTTGTCAGTACTTTCATCTGTATATTTGGAAGCGCTTTCGCGACGTAGAGGGCTGTAGAACTGGCATCTAAAAATATGACATCATTTTCTTCTACCAGTTTTGCAGCTTCATTTGCAATGCTTTGTTTTTCTTTTGCCATTAAAACTTCACGTTCTTTAAAAGGAATTTCATCATCATTTTTAGTATCAAGCACAATGGCTCCACCATGTGTACGCTTCAGCTTATTCTCCACTTCTAATTTTTCTAAATCACGACGAATCGTTTCTTCAGTTACGCGAAAAGTTTTACTTAAATGATTTACTTTAATTGCACCATTTTCATAAAGCATTTTAATAATTTCTTGTTGTCTTTCTTCGGCAAACATCTCTAATTCTCCTATTCTAATGAAATTACACCTTTTCTTAAAATAATGTTCGCATAAAGTTGGTCTTCTGATGTAGCCAGAATCGCATATGCATTTTTAGCTTTTTCATAAAATTTAAATCTCTCAAGAAGCAAAGGGGTATTTGACATATATTCTTTATTAATTATTTCTTCATAAATTCCCCAAATTTTTGGACGTCCTATTCCTTGATCAGGCATCATAAAAGTCACTGGTTTATCTACATAGCTATCTAATGGCATCAAATCTAAAATACCTTGTAGTAATTCTGGAATCTTTAATCCGTCTGCTCGAATACATTTTTTTGCATGGGATTCAGCAGGGAAATTACCATCAGCAATAACAATTTCATCTCCATGTCCCATTTCCATCAATATTTTAAGTAAATTTGGGGATATACAAGGACTGATATTTTTGAGCATCTTTGTTCTCCTTTGTTTATGTTGTTTTAAATTTAACAATTTTCTGAATATTTTTCAACTATAAATTTACAAAAATATCGTAATTTACAGAATAATTATGTTTAAATAACAATTTTATTATTAATGTGTTTATAAAACACAAATAAATTAATAATATAATTTTTTAACAATAATTATTTTTTTATTTTTGTTTTTATGGGTTTTTATTTAAACTACAAAAGGACTTTAGTTTTTTATCACTAAAGTCCTTTTTTATAAATTTATACATAAACTTTAATTCCCGTACTATTCCCCTACTCGATCACGCGGCAGGAAAAATGCTACGAGCAACAATAATGTCAGTACCGATATCGCATTCATCGTGAAGTGAATGCCCATCTTGTCGATAAGAATTCCGATAACAACCGAGCCAATTGCACCCATTCCGAATGCAACACCGACTGTTAAACCGGCCATTGTACCGATTTTCGATGGGACAAGTTCCTGTGCATACACTACCGTCACTGTAAAGCTGACCATAATCAAGAGTCCGATAATAATGAGTAGAACCATTACAGCCGGCAAAGGAACAAACGGAAGTGCCAGGCAAAATGGAATCGGTGCAATCACCGACAGCAATATAACATTTTTCCGCCCGAAGCGATCTGATAATGGACCACCAAAAAATGTACCTACAACCCCCACTGCCATGAAGATAAAAATAAACAGCTGACCGCGCTCAACACTCATCCCATATTGTTCCGTTAAATAAAAGACATAGAAACTTGTTATATTCGTAACGTAAAACGAACGGGCAAATATAATGAACAGCAGCACGAGTAAAGCCATTCCAACTTGCTTTTTCGTTAAAGGCGGCAAGGATGAAATCAGCATTTTTTTGATTTTTGATCTCTTTTCCGCTTCGAGCTGACGTTTATACCACATCGATATTTTCGTTAATAAAAAGATACCGATCGCTGTAAAAATGAGAATAACGGAAACGCCGTACATCCCGAATGGCAAAATGATAAATGCGCTTAGCAATGGGGCTAATGCCTGTCCGCTATTGCCCCCTACCTGATAAATGGACTGAGCTAAGCCGCGCTTATTACCTGCAGCCATAAACGATACGCGTGAACCTTCCGGGTGGAAAATGGCTGAACCAAGTCCCAAGAATAGCACCGACACTAAAATCATCCAGTATTCGCCCGCTAATATGAGCATGGTCAGCCCGATAAACGAGCTCACCATCCCAAGCGGCAGTGCATACGGAAATGGCTTTTTGTCTGTCATAAATCCGACGGCTGGCTGTAGAAGGCTGGCAACCATATTCAGGACAAACGAAATCATTCCAAGCTGCGTAAACGTTAATCCTAAGTCCCTTTCCAATAATGGGAACATTGCCGGTATAACAGCCTGCATCGTATCATTAATTAAGTGACATACCCCTATTGAGACCATAATTGGATAGACAGGGTTTGATTGATTTATTGTTGTAGTCGACATTTTTTCACATTCTTTCTGCTAGATCAATAACATTACGCACAATTTTTTAATTCAGCAAGATTATTATAAAAATCCCCCTCAATTTCACTTCTCTTATTGAATGTGTTAAGGGTGCATAGTTTAACACTTTTTATTCATACTACCCTTTAAAAGGAGGGATTATCATAGAACTGAACCTTGGCGAAATGATTTTACGTGCAAGCTTTTCATTTTTCGCAATTTTAATACTCGCTCGTATTATCGGTAAAAAGCAAGTGAGTCAGCTCACTTTCTTCCACTATGTCACGGGTATCACTTTTGGTTCGATTGCTGCCGAAGTCTCGACTCAAGTTGAAACCCCTTTTTTAGATGGTATGGTTTCTTTAGTAGTGTGGGCTGTATTAACAATTGCCGTCAGTTATATTTCATTCAGATCACCAAAAGCACGCATCCTTTTTGACGATAAACCGGCGATTGTCATTAATAACGGTGTCATTTTAAATAATGAATTGAGAAAAGCACGGCTTCATCCAGATGAACTTGCTATGCTTTTGCGCGAACAGAGTATTTTCTCATTTGACGAAGTACTTTATGCCGTTTTTGAAACAAATGGAGAACTAAGTGTCCTGAAAAAGCCGCTTGCCCGTACCGCAACAACAGAAGACGTATCAGTATCTGCTCCTGCCCCGCAATACTTGCCAATGGAACTGATTACGGACGGACAAATTATTCAAAAGAATTTAACCGAACTCCAGCTTACGGAAGACTGGCTCAGAAAAAAATTAGCAAAAAAAAATATTCATGACATCGATAAAGTTTATTATGCGCAAATTTTAGAAAATGGATCGCTCTATATAAGTATAAAAAATGCCAGTCCGCCTTCTTAACATTCAATCATTGAAAAAGACAATTAACTTACATTATATTCTTAATTTTCTTGAAAGTTAATAGAAAAAAGCAGAAATCAATTGGAAAACAACGATTTCTGCTTACTATTTATACTTTTAAATAACGAATATTCTTCTTACTCATCTTAATGCCGATTATCACTATGACAACAATTAGGATGACCACTACAAGGAAAGTATACCAATAATTTTCCATTAATACGCTATCGGTAAGAAGACCTGTTCCGTACTTTGCAAGCTTCCAAGGTGTAACACTCCAAAAGCTGCCGATTAATGTGTCAATAATCAGGCCGACTGGGATGAGAATAATTGTAACAGCAGCAGCAACAGATGTTTGGAAGGCTGCACTCATCGCAACAGTAAGTGCCATGACAAACAGTAACCATATGCAATACGTACCAAGCATCGCTAAAAATTTCGTTAAATCCACTGTTCCGTAAAGGAGAGCCGTATAATACATGCTCCCCGCATAGCCCGCTAATGCACTGATGATCGCAATTGTGCTTGCAACAATCCATTTACTGAAAAACAATGCCGTAAAAGACATCGGACGTACATAAAGAAGGGTCGCAGTACCATTTTGACGTTCCCGGCTTACGGACCCAATATAGGCGGTAATCAATACGAGCAGTCCAATTGATTGAAATTGACCGGTTGATGCAATAAGCAGGTCAGCCGGCTGGAATTCAGGCATTGTCATCATAAATCCATCGGGCATATTGCCGACCGCCTGCAAAATATCTTCCATAAAATAGTTCATGAGCGGATCGCTAATTCCGAGCAGTACAAAAACAAGCGGAATCCATAAAATCTTAAAGCTGCGAACACTTTCACGCCATTCTTTTAAAAGTAATGCTTTAAATTGCTGCATGCTTCCCCGCCACCTTCATAAAGATTTCTTCCAGGCTTGCCGTTTCCCGCTCCACTTTTACTACTTTATATGGTGATGCCGCCAACTGCTGAAGCAGCTGTTGCATCGACGGACGTTCATCTAAAACTTCTACATATGCCGCTATTCCTTCAGCAACAGCCTCTAATGTAGACTGACTAGCAAATTGCCGTGCCTCTTCCTCAGTTGTGAACGTTATTTTATAACGCGGATCCTCAAACTTTTGCTTCACCTCTGTCAATGACCCTTGCTCGACAAGTTTGCCGTCCCGTAAAAACAGCAGCTGATCGGTCATTTCCTCCGCGTCGTTCAAAATATGTGTTGAGTACAAAATCGTCGTTTGCTGCTGCACTTCCTTCAATAAGTTCATCACTTCCCGACGTCCAACCGGATCAAGTGCCGATACCGGTTCATCCAGCAATAGGAGTTTTGGCTTATGAACTATTGCCTGGGCAATACCTAAACGCTGCTTCATTCCGCCTGAAAACGTCTCGGTCTTTTTATTCATCGCATCCTGCAAACCTACAAATTCCAGCATCTTTTTGCATTCACTTTTTAATGAACGCTTTTCAAGACCGCTTAAATTGGCTACCATCTCCATATATTCAAGAGCAGTCAGCCAGGAATAATATTGGGGATATTGCGGCAAAAATCCGATTGCACTGCGTATATCCTTTACATCCGGCATAATGATTTTGCCGCTTGTCGGCTCCAGTATATTGGAAAGCATCGAAAGTGCCGTAGTTTTCCCTGCGCCATTCGGACCGATCAGCGCTGTAGAAGTATGCATCGGCAAAGTGAACGATAAATCATCCACTACTTTCTTTGCACCAAATTGCTTTGTAAGACCATTCACTTCAATACAAATCATTGGCTTTTCCGTCCGAACAGAAAGTATGCAATCGGTCCGAGTGTATTAACAAACAGCGAAACGAGCACCCATACCCATTTCGGCCCGCGCGTCTCATAACTGCGTACAATATCTACAATCGCTACCGCCGCAAGCACGAATTGCAGTACTAATAACGGCGCAATGAGTCCCCAAGGAATATTCGATAATTGATCCATTTTAAATCCCCCTTAAATTTTCAGATGATGTTTTAAATTGACGAGTAAACTTTTATAGCGCGAATCGTTTTGCACACTTGCCAGCATCGGATTCCCAGCAATACTTTCATAAATTGATTTTTTTATTGATTCCTCATCCCGTGGTGTTTGAGTGCTCAACATAACTTCCTTTGCAATCCATCCATCCAGCAAGTAGAAATAATCGTCTCCTGTGAGTTGAAGCGGAAATTTGATTTGCGTACAAATTTTCACATAGCGCTCAATACAGCGAATTGCTTCATCTATATTATTTTGTGTTGCATAGCCGCTCGATGCTTTTAAATAAAATAGCAGTGTGTTGTGTATATTCAGTTTATCTAAATGAAAAGTATCGATTATCGTTTCAATCCGGCGGACCGACTGTTCAAAATACGGGACATTTCCGATTTCCAAGCTAAGCGCTTCATTCGCATTCGTTATCATATACTGCAGATGCTGATACATATTGACCTGATGAATTTCCTTCGCCTTTTCTATATTGCCCAGCATCGTTTGTGCCGTAGCGATAAGCTGCTCAGTCCCAAGCTGAACGACAGCATTCTCCCCTAATAATTCGAGCACATGCTGAGGTTCCCCTTTTAATATATACGTATATGCCTCAAGTAAATTCGCTTCGTTATTCAGCCGGTAATCTCCACTGAACTCCTTCACACGTTTACAAAGATCCTGGATTTTATCAGCAACGACTTCCTTTTCCTGTGCGAGATTAAAGTAATTGACGTAAAGCTGCGCCATCTTCAGTAAAAATGGAAAGCAACTATAATATTCTTCTATGAGTTGATCAATTGCTGTATCCACTTCAGCAAATGGTTCCTTTGAAAAGCGCTGTGCTAATTCCGCATACATTTTTAAAATTCGTTCATCCGTCAATTGCGGCTCATAACCGAGCAGTGCATCAATTGAAATGTTGAAAAATGTTGCAAGCTTCGGCAACAGTGATATATCTGGATAGCTTTGCCCTTTCTCCCATTTTGAAACAGCGGCCCTTGATACTCCGACATGTCGTGCAATTTCTTCTTGTGTTACTTGCAGTTGCTTGCGGCGCTCTGTAAAAATGGCCGCAAATTGGAAATTCGTCATCCCCCTCACCTCTTACACCTATTATAAAAAGAAAGTTGGCTGTTTAATAGCGACTAATTCTTTCGAAAAGGAGATTTTGTCAACTAGTGGTTACGTACGGGGATGAAGTTAGGGTTTGCGGGGTGAGATGTTCTAATATACTGGGGAAAGTTCTAATATATTTTTATTTGTTCTAATAAAAGTGGGATTTTCTAATATAACCGTTCATTGTTCTAATATCCGGTTGTATTGTTCAAATATCTCCTCTGCATTTTCTAATATCGTTCCGGCTTTTTCTAATATCCTGGATCATTGTTCTAATAAAATTCATAACGCCCTTCTTTTTCCCCTGTCCTCCACTAAATGAAGCCCCCGTTCCCCGCAATTCTTGCCCATCTTCTAATAAACCCGTCACTTGTTCTAATAACCATCCGACTACTTCTAATAAACGGCCGCAATCTTCTAATAACCGCACAGCACTGCCCCCCACCAACAAAAAAGCCGCCTCCAAAATGTAAAAACACTTCGGAGACGGCTTGCTCTATATAAAATTTATTTAATTAAATGCTTAATTTCCTCGTAGCTTGGCAGTGCCGTTAATGCACCGGCTTTAGTAGCCGCCATTGCGCCCAGCTTGTTGCCGAATGCGACACAGCTGAATAAATCTTCTTTTACTGTAGGTAAACCATTGAAGTGAACATAACGGAGTACGCCTGCCATAAACGCATCGCCTGCGCCTGTTGTATCAACCGGAACAACTCGTTCAACCGGAACATGTGTTACTTCACCGTTTAATACGGCATATGCTCCATCAGCTCCAACTGTAACCAACACAATCGGTACTAACAGTTCATCCAACTTTTGTAGACCTTCTTCAATTGTTGTTGTTTCTGTAAGGAAATATAATTCTTCATCTGTAAGCTTTAAAATATCGGCATCTTCAAAGAATGATGTAATCGTTTCACGGCAGATTTCCTCGGATTCCCAACGAAGCGGACGGATATTCGCATCAATTGCGATAATCGCTCCTTTATCCTTGGCCATATCCACTGCGGCACGGGTTGTTTTTAATGCTGTTTCTTCAAACATTGTTCCTGAACAAACATTTAAAATCGAAGCACGTTTGAATGCCTCTTCCTGTAACTGCTCAGGTGTTACTTGTAAATCCGGCGTCTCATCGACATAATCTTTAAATACTCGCTCACATTTTTCAGTTAAATGCACATATACACCACTTACACGCTTCTTCGCATCAAATACAGCGAAATCAAGGTTCACACCTTCTTTTGTAATCTGCTGACGGCAAAATTCCGATGTTTCGTCATCGCCTGTAATTGTAATAAGTGCTGACGGTGCCCCAATACGACTAATCCCTGCTGCAACATTAATTGTTGCGCCACCTAAATACTTCGTAAATGAAGTATTGGTCTGATCATTTGCAATATAATCAACGAATGCATCTCCATAAACTAAGATGAATTCTTTGTCTATTTGGCTCATTAATTGTCTAACCTCCGACGTTGTATGTTCTTACTAATTTACCATAGAAAAGATATATTTATAAAACTTTATACTATTCTGAAACTAATGCTTTCTTCGCGAATGAATTTATTTTCTGTTATACTTTGTTCGGTAAGGAGTTGATTGTGATGACCATTACCATTCGACAAGCAGGGCAAAATGACGCGAAAGCTGTCGCACCTTTAATTTATGACGCAATCGGAGACATTGCAAACAATTTGACTGGTGAAGAAGAAGTTTCGCAGATTTTAGCTGCTTTAGAACAGTATGTCACAGAAACGACAAATCGACACAGCTATTTGAATACATTTGTAGCGGAACAACAAGGGGAAATAGTTGGGATTGTCGTGCTTTATGATGGCCGTCTCGGATACAAGCTCGACCGCCAGCTTGAACAGCAGCTGGCCAAAAAAGGAAGACAGACTACATTGGATGTCGAAGCACATATGGATGAATATTACATCGATACCCTTTGCGTCTCGAAAAAAGCGCGCGGTCATGGCATTGGCACGCTCCTTTTGCAATTTGCAGAGCAAAAAGGCAAAGAGCTTGGCTTCGAGAAAATTTCTCTAAATGTGGAACTAGAGAAACACGATGCACGACGCTTGTACGAAAAAATAGGCTATCGTACAATTGAAAGCTGGACAATAATTAATGAGCCATTTCATCATATGGTGAAGTCGCTTTAGAATAGGAAGAAACACTAAATGAAACAAAACTGGATTTACCCGCTGTTAATCATTATAGCGGCTAGTAGTTACGGAGTATTATCAACAATTGTAAAAGTAGCGATGCAGCACGGCTATACATCGGCAGAAGCCGTGACGAGCCAATATTTCGTAGGATTTTTACTTGCACTCGTTCTCTTTGTTGTAACACAACGCACATTACCAAAGCTAACAAGGAAAGGTACGATTACTTTAATTTTAGCCGGAGTATGTACAGCAGTTACCGGTATTTTTTACGGTCAGTCCCTTAATTATCTGCCTGCATCATTGGCGGTTGTTATGCTGTTCCAATTTACATGGATCGGATTGTTCATGGACTGCTTCCTTAAAAGACGCCTGCCAACACGTATTGAATTAATTTCTTTAATATTTTTATTTGTAGGAACGATTTTTGCAGCAGGTGTAATTGATGTAGATTTATCTCAAATTGCATGGCAAGGATGGGCACTAGGTTTACTGGCCGCCTTTACTTTTGCTGCCTTCATGCAATTTAACGCTCAGCCTGTTGAAGGGGTGACGACGATCGGACGTACATTTATTTTATCTGTTGTATCACTGATTATTGTTTCTATCTTTTTGTCGCCTGAAATTGTATGGAACGGTCAATTGACAGGCGGTCTTTGGAAATTTGGTCTTGCACTCGGGCTCTTCGGTATTATTTTGCCGATTTTACTGTTTTCGATTGCCGCGCCAAAAGTCGGCGGTGCACTTGTCCCGATTTTAAGTGCAATGGAACTGCCTGTAGCAATTACAGTATCGGTCATTGTATTAAATGAAAATTTAACATTTCTCCAAGTTTTCGGTATCATACTTGTACTGTTCGGAATGGTATTGCCATCCTATTTTGCTTCAAAAAAAGTACGTATTATTGATCAAACACAGCAGCTGTCCTAATTTTAGGACGGCTGTTTTTCTTTAATTCGCTCAATTTATTTGAATTGATAAAATTTTCTAATAATTGTAGAATGAGATTACGAGGTAGTAGTTTCTATCATTTGATCGGAGGCCCATTCAACATGTTCTTTCAGAATTACCGCAATCTAATAAATGAAAAAGAAGGAATTTTATTTCCTTCCAATAGTTATCGTCAAATGGTTTTACAGCCCGCTTACGATGAGGCGCGAAAGCATTTTTTGGATGCGATGCTTCAAATTCATATTGCCCATTTAAAGATGCTTGAAGAACAGGAATTGGTTACCCCAGAAAATGCACGCCGTATCGGTCAGGCAATCCAGAAACTTGATCTGGAATATTATAAAACCCGCGATTATAACCCGCAGTTTGAAGATTTATTTTTCCGCATTGAAAACAAGCTAATCGAACTAGGAGGCGACGTTTCCGGAAATTTACATATCGGACGTAGCAGAAATGATATGGGAATCGCCATTTACCGTATGACCCTTCGCAAAAAGATGCTCTCGCTCATGCAAGAACTTTTGAATTTACGTCAATCACTGCTCGTCTTTGCCGAAGAGCATGTAGAGACGATCATGATTGGCTATACACATACTCAGCAGGCACAACCGACAACATTTGCCCATTATTTAAAAGCTGTCATTGATCAGCTTACCAGGGACTATAAACGAATGCAGGCTGCATACAATACGATTAACCGCAGCAGTATGGGCGCGGCTGCTTTGACAACTACAGGGTTCCCGATTAGCCGCGAACGAGTGCAGGAACTGCTTGCTTTTGATGATTTAATCGAAAATGCCTGGGATGCGGTTGCCGGTGCTGACTATATCGCGGAAGCGGCTAGCATCGTACAGCTCGCTGCACTAAATTTAGGACGCACATCTCAGGATTTTTTACTATGGGCAACACAGGAATTCAATGCATTTAAGCTTGCCAGTCCATATGTGCAGATCAGTTCCATCATGCCTCAAAAACGCAACCCTGTATCAATTGAGCATACACGTTCACTGCTCTCATCGGTTGTCGGGGATGCGGCAACCGTATTGCAGATGGTCCATAATACACCGTTTGGGGATATTGTCGATACGGAAGATGATATGCAGCCTTACTTATGGCGGGCAATTGACCGTTTAGTCGGGATTTATAAGCTATTTGCAGGTATGATCCTCACAATGGATGTGAATAAGGAAAACTTATTGAAACGTGCGCAAAACAGCTTTGCCAACGTAACAGAGCTTGCCGATTCCCTCGTACGCTCCGAAGGTATTTCATTCCGCCAGTCACATAAAATCGTCAGCCTATGTGTGCGGGAACTAATGGCAAATAATAAAGAATCGCTCGCAAGCCTTACATGGAACTTAGCAAGCGAAAAATGCCTGGAAGTTACAGGAAAGCCGCTTCAAATTAATGAAATAGCCTTTTATCAGGCGATCCAGCCGGAATACTTCGTTAATATACGAACATTAAAGGGAGGGCCTGCACCTGCAACAATGCGAAAGTCGCTTAAACAGGCACAAGATGATACTGTCCATCTCGAAAATTGGCTGAGAGAAAAAACAGAGGCAATTTTAAAAGCCGAAACTCGTTTGGAACAAATTTTAAAGGGGTGGACGGAAAATGAGTAATCGTTATGTATTAGCCGTTGATGGTGGTGCTTCAAAAACAGTAATGACCATTCGTTCGACAGATGGGCGGGAACTATTTACCGCAACTTCCACAGGATCGAATTACCAGGCTGAAGGAATCGAACATGTCCAACATGTATTTACCGGCCTGCTCAGGAGTGCAGCAGCCCATTTACCGGGTCTTTTCATTGATGTAGCAATTTTTGCACTCTCTGGCATTGATACCGATCAGGACAAAAAGATTATCGAGGAAATTATAGAAGAAAGTATCACTCGCTCACCTTTTACTTTCGGTCAAACTATTATTGAGAATGATGTTGAAGCAACACTTAAGGGACTAGGGAAAAACGATATCAGCCTTCTTATTTCAGGTACAGGGGCTATTTGCTTTAGTCTTATGAATGAAAAGATTAGCCGTGGCGGCGGCTGGGGACATCGGATTGGTGATGAAGGAAGCGGTTACTGGATTGGAAAACATATTGCGAAGGCAATTTTCCGTGCTGCTGATGGACGTAACAAGCCGACCGTATTAACAGAGCTTGTTTTATCAGGTCATCAAGTTGGCAGCACAGACGAATTATTCAATCTTATTTATTCAGAGGATTATACGAATGCCCGATTGGCCAGCTTCAGTTCCTATTTAAAACAGGCGGTCGAAGCAGGCGATGCCGTCGCACAGAAAATTATGCAAAAAGCAGCGGATGAACTCGTTTTATTGGCAGCAACGACATTAAAAAATGCGGGATATGCTAATAAAGCCCATACCTTGTTTTTAAATGGCGGGATTTTAAAAAATAATCCCGGGCTGGTTGAATTAATCACAGTACAGCTCCAAACAACACATCCTAATATAACGTTAAAGCTATGCGAAGAAAGACCGATTGAAGCTATTTTTAATCGCGGCTTACGTGAATTAAACGGTGCCAAGTCTGTAAAATAGACAAAAATCCCCTTTAGCATCATTTGCTTAAAGGGGATTCTGCCTTTATTGCGCTACGTCTTCCTTACTTCCCAGCTTTGAATCGATTAATCCTTTTGCCTCGTCCTTCATTTCATCTGTAATAGATAAATACACTTTTCCCAGCGCCGTTAAAATGATAAATGCATCATCCGTCAAACCGACTAAAGGGAGAAAATCGACAACTAAATCAAACGGTAAAATGAAATACCCCAGCGCCCCTAAAACAACCAGTTTACTAGATTTAGGCATGTCCGGACTACGCAGGGCAACGTATAGTGTCGCAGCTGCCTGCATTGCTTTATAGCCTAAACCCCCACCGAAGTTTTTTAGTTTATGCAAGAATTTTTTATCTGAAAAATGTTGGTCTTGGCCTTCAATCATTTTTTCGAAATTATAATGTTCGCCCATACTCATGCTCCTTTCTTTACTGATATTTTATTATTCCTCAAATATCCACCTCGTAATCCTATACGTTTTCGCAATAAGAAAAGATTCATTTCATATTCTGCCTTTTATGTAGGAAATTCAACCAAAGCTGCTGAAAAATTTTCGTCGGATTCAACACTTCGTCATAGTAGATAATTGAATTTTTCCGGAGCTTTGCATGACCGATCGGTACCTCGTAGACAGGCACTTTTCTTCTTATCGCCTCAATGAGCATGTTCGTATCATAGTGATACGACTCCCCCTTAACTTTACAAAGCCATGGAAGATGTACTCTTGGAATATAGCGTAATCCTGTTTGGATATCGAGCAAACGTTTACGGATAAACAGTTCAAACACCATCGAATAGGCGCGGTTTTGCAGTTTACTAATGAACGGGTAATCTGAATCTTTGAAATCCCGAATACCTAGTATAATCCCGTCCGAAAATATTTTCGTACTCGATAACACCTGCTCCACATCCAATACCGAATGCTGGCCATGCGCTCCTACCGTAATAATTCCCTTTGCCCGCAGCCGAGTTTTCAGTACATACTCCATCCCGGTTTTAAGTGCGCGGCCTTTCCCCAGGTTTTTGTCGTGTGTTAAAACTTCGCAACCTTCTTGCTGCAGTTGTTCAAACAGGCCATTATATTTTTGATCACTGCCATCATTAATGACAATAATATGAGAAACCTGCAATGCACTCAGTTTCCTGACAAATCGAAGAAGGGCCGGTAGAGGGTTTAACGCTGGAATCATCACAATGACTTGCTCCATTTTGCATGCTCCTTTATAAATATTTAAAAAGATCATTTATTTGAACGCTATTCAACCGAATTTAATACGATCGGGAATAGGATGTGGTGTATATAAAAAGGAGAACGCTCATAAATTGCACCGTCCCCCTTTCATAAATATTCCACCGGTCATTGCCAGTTAATCTTTAGCTTTGTACCGTTGCTGCTTCCATTTCTTGAGCAAATACGCTTTTTGCCTTTTCAATATCGACTTGCAGCTGTTGCTCTTGCAGTGCTTCACCAATGGCAACAATGGCCTGCTCCAGCATTTCTGATGTCGTATTCCCCATATGTCCAATTCGGAATGCTTTTCCTGCCAAGTGGGCTAAAGAACCTGCTACGATAATACCGCGGTTCGCCAAGCTAGCACGGAACTTGCCATCTTCAATACCTTCAGGATATAAAATACAGCTTAATGTCGGCGCTGCTACTTCCTCATTAGCCAGTGGTGTCATTCCGTATGTACGCAGCGCCGCACGGATTGCTTTACCAAATGCGATATGACGCGCTTCACGTTTTTCCATGCCCTCTTCCAATACAATATTTAATGCAACATCATATGCGTAAATTAAGTTAACCGGAGGCGTCGCAAAGTACATCGCCGGGTTATCCATAATAGCACGCCAATTATAGATATCCGCATAATAGGCCGGCACTGTCTCGATTTGTTCACGGGCAGCCAATGCCTGCTTACTGAAAGCAACAATCGCCAGTCCTGGAGGAATACCAATCGCTTTTTGGGATCCTGTTAGCACAATATCAATTTTGTAGTCTTCTTCGCCATAAGCTTTACTCATATCCTCTTGCAATGCTGCTGTTGCGACAACCCCATCGACAATGACAAGTGCACCAGCTGCTTTAATAATCGGAACAAGCGTCTCTAAATCGGAAACAACGCCAGTAGATGTATCTGCATGCGTAATTGTTACGGCCTTATAATTGTTAGCCTTCACCGTTTCCTCCACAAGCTTTGCGTCTACACGTTCTCCCCATGTCGACTGCAGTACATCAACTTCAATTCCAAAAGCCTTTGCAAGTGGTGTAAAACGATCACCGAAATAGCCATGGCTAATAACTAGCAGTCGTTCACCTTTTGCAATAGTATTTACGATTGCCATTTCCATTGCCAATGTACCCGAACCCGCTACTACATACACTTCCCCGTCTGTATTAAACAGCTTTTTCGTATTAGTCAGCGCGTTTTTAAAGGTTTCAACAAATCGAGGATCGGTATGGCCTCTCGTTTCACTTGCCAAGGCATCATAAATCTCATCCATTACCGGTGTCGGCCCCGGTACTAATAATAATTCTTTATTTTTCATTGGTATTACTCCCTTTTCTAAATAATAAAAATATTCTATCTATATAATATTCTCTATAAGTGATTAGAACTCCTTTAATTCTCTAAAATAGAAAATGCCTTTTTAGCCCCATCCAAGCTAAAAAGACATTCATCTATAAAAACCCCTTAGTTTTCCTTATATGTTGGGAGGCATCCCATGCTAAACCGCGTTCCAATTCGATTTAGCTTATATCATAGTAGTCAAGCTGTTCAAGTTCAAAATATTATTCCTCTTCCACATCCTATGTTTCTTTCAATAGCCGCTTCGGCATAACGTCTATTTACTAAGTGCACATTCCCCAATGTCACTTGAAACGGTAAGATAAAAGAAAAGGAATATGTTAATCCGAATAAGCAGTTCCCCGTTTATGATTTTCTTCATAACACTGCCTATTAAACCTCAATCTTATACAAATTGCTCTGTTTCAGTAGAGCCGGACATAGCAGTTGTCGAAGATGTACCACCTGAAATTGTTTGTGATACTTCATCAAAGTAACCAGTACCTACTTCACGTTGATGACGAGTAGCAGTGTAACCTTTACTTTCAGCAGCAAATTCAGCTTGCTGCAATTTAGAGTAAGCAGCCATACCGTTATCTTTGTAGTCATGCGCAAGTTCGAACATACCGAAGTTTAAGCTATGGAAACCAGCAAGTGTAATAAATTGGAACTTATATCCAAGTTTCCCTAACTCACGCTGATACTCTGCAATCTCTTCATCTGATAATTTAGCTTTCCAGTTGAATGAAGGCGAGCAGTTATACGCTAACATTTTCCCAGGGAATTCAGCATGGATTGCAGCAGCAAACTCACGAGCTTCTTCTAATGATGGGTGAGAAGTCTCACACCAGATTAAATCTGCATATGGAGCATAAGCCAATCCGCGGGCAATTGCTTGCTTAATGCCTGGTTTAGTACGGTAGAATCCTTCTGGAGTGCGTTCACCCGTTAAGAACTCTGCATCGCGTGGGTCAATATCTGACGTAACCATGTCAGCAGCATCTGCATCTGTACGTGCGATTAAAATTGTATCAACGCCTGCCACATCAGCAGCTAAACGTGCAGCAATTAAGTTACGTACAGCATTTTGCGTAGGTAATAATACTTTTCCGCCTAAGTGACCGCATTTTTTCTCGGAAGCTAACTGGTCTTCTAAATGCACACCAGCAGCACCTGCTTCAATCATCCCTTTAACTAACTCGAATACGTTTAATGGACCACCAAAACCTGCTTCCGCATCAGCTACAATCGGCGCAAACCAGTCAAAACCATCATCGCGGCCTTCCGCATGGTCGATTTGGTCAGCACGCTGAAGCGCCTGGTTAATACGTTTTACCACTGCAGGTACAGAGTTTGCCGGATATAAAGACTGGTCCGGATACATTTGGCCAGAAAGGTTTGCATCTGCAGCTACCTGCCACCCCGATAAGTAGATTGCCTGTAAACCTGCCTTTACTTGCTGTACTGCCTGATTCCCCGTTAAAGCCCCTAAAGCATTAATGAAAGGTACTTCGTGTAATGACTTCCATAAACGAGCAGATCCTCGTTTTGCTAATGTTTGCTCCTGGATGAATGAACCTTGTAACTTTACAACCTCTTCTGCTGTATAGCCACGCTCAATACCTTTCCAACGCGGATTTTCCGCCCAATCCTTTTGTAAAGCTTCGATTCTTTCTTGACGAGTTGACATAATAATTTTCCACCTTCCCCATTGTGTATGGATGTTCTTTTAGAAAAATTTGTAATTGTCTGTTCCATAACAGAACATCTTGCTGTAATATAATGTATAACAGAATGTTTAACTTTTCATTATTTTCTGACAAATTAACTTTAATTTAGGACGAATGGGTATATTTGGAGGATGAATTGTCATTTAGGCAATAACACAGAAGGAGTGGATTTGCATTGTCATTACAAAATATTGAAATCGAAAAGAGCATTTTAAATCAGTATAAAACTATTTTAGAAGATTGGATTCCTCAAGATGCATCGATTGCAATAGCAGTAAACAATAGCTTTATTTATTTCAGTACAGGTCATCATCATTTTTCTTTGAAAGTTGGATCCGATGTTCCGAAAGACAGTATTGCTTATAAAGTACTTCAAACAAATCAAAAAGTGGATGCTGTTATGGAGAATACACTTTTTGAAACACCCTATTATGCAATCGGCTATCCGATTTTGTTAAATGGCGAAAAAGGTGCTTTAGTTGTTGTCCTGCCCCCATTATTTAAAGTAAAGAGTTCAGATATGTACCAGTTTTTAACCGGAAAGCAAATGGAAGATTGGGTGCCTATTTCAATTGATCAAATTTCATATATTGAAAGTCTGCAAAAACGAACGTGGTTTTATTCCAAAGGCGAACAATATAAAACAGCTGTTACACTTAAAGAATTACAGACTCGACTACCAAATAATTTTCTTCGCATTCATCGTTCCTATATTATAAATATTTGCTTTATAAAGAAAATTTCGCGTGACCTGACTTCAAATTTTATTGTACAGCTGAAAGACGGCGTAGAATTACCAGTAAGTCAGTCCTATATCAATAACTTGCGGGCAGTTCTGGAGTTTTAATATGGGGTGGATAGAAAATGGGGAAACTTATAAATGAAGATTAGGAAAGCTTGAAAGAAAAATAGAGTTCTATAAATTGAATTCAAAAATTGAAAATAAACAAAAAACCCACTGATTTCTCAGTGGGTTTGCATTGTGCGAAGCGACGTCCTACTCTCACAGGGGGAAGCCCCCAACTACCATCGGCGCTAAAGAGCTTAACTTCCGTGTTCGGTATGGGAACGGGTGTGACCTCTTTGCCATCATCACTTCACTTGCACATGGATGTGCTGGCGTCTACGTTACCACAGGACGTGGTGCTTTTAGTAGACGTTCCTTAATTGGCTTTCAATACACGAAGTGTCTTGAAACCCTTGAAAAGAAATTTCATTCTTTCAAAACTGGATAAACGGTTCATTGAATTTTTGCAATAAAATGTGGTTAAGTCCTCGACCGATTAGTATTCGTCAGCTGCATGCGTCACCGCACTTCCACCTCGAACCTATCTACCTGATCGTCTTTCAGGGGTCTTACTTACTTGCGTAATGGGAAATCTCATCTTGAGGGGGGCTTCATGCTTAGATGCTTTCAGCACTTATCCCGTCCATACATAGCTACCCAGCGATGCCTTTGGCAAGACAACTGGTACACCAGCGGTATGTCCATCCCGGTCCTCTCGTACTAAGGACAGCTCCTCTCAAATTTCCTACGCCCACGACGGATAGGGACCGAACTGTCTCACGACGTTCTGAACCCAGCTCGCGTACCGCTTTAATGGGCGAACAGCCCAACCCTTGGGACCGACTACAGCCCCAGGATGCGATGAGCCGACATCGAGGTGCCAAACCTCCCCGTCGATGTGGACTCTTGGGGGAGATAAGCCTGTTATCCCCGGGGTAGCTTTTATCCGTTGAGCGATGGCCCTTCCATGCGGAACCACCGGATCACTAAGCCCGTCTTTCGACCCTGCTCGACTTGTAGGTCTCGCAGTCAAGCTCCCTTATGCCTTTACACTCTACGAATGATTTCCAACCATTCTGAGGGAACCTTTGGGCGCCTCCGTTACTCTTTAGGAGGCGACCGCCCCAGTCAAACTGTCCGCCTGACACTGTCTCCTACCCCGCTAAGGGGCATGGGTTAGAAGTTCAATACAACCAGGGTAGTATCCCACCGACGCCTCCTTCGAAGCTGGCGCTCCGAGATCTCTGGCTCCTACCTATCCTGTACAAGTTGTACCAAAATTCAATATCAGGCTACAGTAAAGCTCCACGGGGTCTTTCCGTCCTGTCGCGGGTAACCTGCATCTTCACAGGTACTATAATTTCACCGAGTCTCTCGTTGAGACAGTGCCCAGATCGTTACGCCTTTCGTGCGGGTCGGAACTTACCCGACAAGGAATTTCGCTACCTTAGGACCGTTATAGTTACGGCCGCCGTTTACTGGGGCTTCAATTCACAGCTTCGCTTGCGCTAACCGCTCCTCTTAACCTTCCAGCACCGGGCAGGCGTCAGCCCCTATACGTCACCTTACGGTTTTGCAGAGACCTGTGTTTTTGCTAAACAGTCGCCTGGGCCTATTCACTGCGGCTTCTCTAGGCTATGCACCCAAAGAAGCACCCCTTCTCCCGAAGTTACGGGGTCATTTTGCCGAGTTCCTTAACGAGAGTTCTCTCGCACACCTTAGGATTCTCTCCTCGACTACCTGTGTCGGTTTGCGGTACGGGCACCTCTCACCTCGATAGAGGCTTTTCTTGGCAGTGTGAAATCAGGAACTTCGCTCATACGAGCTCGTCATCACAGCTCAACGTTATAGTATGCGGATTTGCCTACATACACGCCTTACTGCTTGAACACGCGCAACCAACGGCGTGCTTACCCTATCCTACTGCGTCCCCCCATTTCTCAAACGGTGAGGAGGTGGTACAGGAATATCAACCTGTTGTCCATCGCCTACGCCTATCGGCCTCGGCTTAGGTCCCGACTAACCCTGAGCGGACGAGCCTTCCTCAGGAAACCTTAGTCATACGGTGCATGGGATTCTCACCCATGTTTCGCTACTCATACCGGCATTCTCACTTCTAACCGCTCCACCAGTCCTTCCGGTCTGACTTCAACGCTGTTAGAACGCTCTCCTACCACGCATACTCAAAGTATGCATCCACAGCTTCGGTGAATCGTTTAGCCCCGATACATTTTCGGCGCAGCGTCACTCGACCA
>NZ_JBBORC010000001.1:50000-110000 GCF_038004425.1 Solibacillus sp. FSL W7-1464 | reverse complement strand
ACACTGTCTCCTACCCCGCTAAGGGGCATGGGTTAGAAGTTCAATACAACCAGGGTAGTATCCCACCGACGCCTCCTTCGAAGCTGGCGCTCCGAGATCTCTGGCTCCTACCTATCCTGTACAAGTTGTACCAAAATTCAATATCAGGCTACAGTAAAGCTCCACGGGGTCTTTCCGTCCTGTCGCGGGTAACCTGCATCTTCACAGGTACTATAATTTCACCGAGTCTCTCGTTGAGACAGTGCCCAGATCGTTACGCCTTTCGTGCGGGTCGGAACTTACCCGACAAGGAATTTCGCTACCTTAGGACCGTTATAGTTACGGCCGCCGTTTACTGGGGCTTCAATTCACAGCTTCGCTTGCGCTAACCGCTCCTCTTAACCTTCCAGCACCGGGCAGGCGTCAGCCCCTATACGTCACCTTACGGTTTTGCAGAGACCTGTGTTTTTGCTAAACAGTCGCCTGGGCCTATTCACTGCGGCTTCTCTAGGCTATGCACCCAAAGAAGCACCCCTTCTCCCGAAGTTACGGGGTCATTTTGCCGAGTTCCTTAACGAGAGTTCTCTCGCACACCTTAGGATTCTCTCCTCGACTACCTGTGTCGGTTTGCGGTACGGGCACCTCTCACCTCGATAGAGGCTTTTCTTGGCAGTGTGAAATCAGGAACTTCGCTCATACGAGCTCGTCATCACAGCTCAACGTTATAGTATGCGGATTTGCCTACATACACGCCTTACTGCTTGAACACGCGCAACCAACGGCGTGCTTACCCTATCCTACTGCGTCCCCCCATTTCTCAAACGGTGAGGAGGTGGTACAGGAATATCAACCTGTTGTCCATCGCCTACGCCTATCGGCCTCGGCTTAGGTCCCGACTAACCCTGAGCGGACGAGCCTTCCTCAGGAAACCTTAGTCATACGGTGCATGGGATTCTCACCCATGTTTCGCTACTCATACCGGCATTCTCACTTCTAACCGCTCCACCAGTCCTTCCGGTCTGACTTCAACGCTGTTAGAACGCTCTCCTACCACGCATACTCAAAGTATGCATCCACAGCTTCGGTGAATCGTTTAGCCCCGATACATTTTCGGCGCAGCGTCACTCGACCAGTGAGCTATTACGCACTCTTTAAATGATGGCTGCTTCTAAGCCAACATCCTGGTTGTCTAAGCAACGCCACATCCTTTTCCACTTAACGATTACTTGGGGACCTTAGCTGGTGGTCTGGGCTGTTTCCCTCTTGACTACGGATCTTATCACTCGCAGTCTGACTCCCGTGTATAAATATCCGGCATTCGGAGTTTGTCTGAATTCGGTAAAGCGAGATGCCCCCCTAGTCCAAACAGTGCTCTACCTCCGGTATTCTCAATCACGAGGCTAGCCCTAAAGCTATTTCGGAGAGAACCAGCTATCTCCAGGTTCGATTGGAATTTCTCCGCTACCCACACCTCATCCCCGCACTTTTCAACGTGCGTGGGTTCGGGCCTCCAGTGAGTGTTACCTCACCTTCACCCTGGACATGGGTAGATCACCTGGTTTCGGGTCTACGACCACGTACTAATTCGCCCTATTCAGACTCGCTTTCGCTGCGGCTCCGTCTTCTCAACTTAACCTCGCACGTAATCGTAACTCGCCGGTTCATTCTACAAAAGGCACGCTATCACCCATTAACGGGCTCTAACTACTTGTAGGCACACGGTTTCAGGATCTATTTCACTCCCCTTCCGGGGTGCTTTTCACCTTTCCCTCACGGTACTGGTTCACTATCGGTCACTAGGTAGTATTTAGCCTTGGGAGATGGTCCTCCCGGATTCCGACGGAATTTCACGTGTTCCGCCGTACTCAGGATACACTCTGGAGGGAATGAACTTTTGACTACAGGGCTTTTACCTCGTCTCGCGGACCTTTCCAAGTCGCTTCGTCTAATCCATTCTTTTGTAACTCCGTATAGAGTGTCCTACAACCCCAAAGAGCAAGCTCTTTGGTTTGGGCTCTTCCCGTTTCGCTCGCCGCTACTCAGGGAATCGAATTTTCTTTCTGTTCCTGCAGGTACTTAGATGTTTCAGTTCCCTGCGTCTGTCTTCAACACGCTATGAATTCACGTGAAGATACTATCCGATTAAAGATAGTGGGTTCCCCCATTCGGAAATCCCCGGATCAAAGCTTACTTACAGCTCCCCGAGGCATATCGGTGTTAGTGCCGTCCTTCATCGACTCCTAGTGCCAAGGCATCCACCGTGCGCCCTTATTAACTTAACCAAAAGTTAACACTTGGATAAAATCCAAGATTTAAGTTTACACGTCAATTGCTTGACTTGTTTAAATATCTATAAAATAGAAATTTGATTTATTGCTTTCAATGTCGTTTTATCCAGTTTTCAAAGAACGAAGCAGCTGACTTCAATCACATCGTGACAAAGCTTCACTGATTTTGCTTCATGCAGCTTTGCGACGTATGCGCAAGCGTCAGGAGCAAGTTTTTGAAGTATTCCATTCAATTAAGAATGAACCTTCAAAACTGAACAGCAACCGTTAATGTTTCATTCCCCGAGGGAATGATTCCGAAATAATCCTTAGAAAGGAGGTGATCCAGCCGCACCTTCCGATACGGCTACCTTGTTACGACTTCACCCCAATCATCTATCCCACCTTCGGCGGCTGGCTCCATAAAGGTTACCTCACCGACTTCGGGTGTTACAAACTCTCGTGGTGTGACGGGCGGTGTGTACAAGGCCCGGGAACGTATTCACCGCGGCATGCTGATCCGCGATTACTAGCGATTCCGGCTTCATGTAGGCGAGTTGCAGCCTACAATCCGAACTGAGAACGGTTTTATCGGATTAGCTCCCCCTCGCGGGTTGGCAACCGTTTGTACCGTCCATTGTAGCACGTGTGTAGCCCAGGTCATAAGGGGCATGATGATTTGACGTCATCCCCACCTTCCTCCGGTTTATCACCGGCAGTCTCCTTAGAGTGCCCAACTGAATGATGGCAACTAAGAATAAGGGTTGCGCTCGTTGCGGGACTTAACCCAACATCTCACGACACGAGCTGACGACAACCATGCACCACCTGTCACCGTTGCCCCCGAAGGGGAAACTATGTCTCCATAGTGGTCACCGGGATGTCAAGACCTGGTAAGGTTCTTCGCGTTGCTTCGAATTAAACCACATGCTCCACCGCTTGTGCGGGCCCCCGTCAATTCCTTTGAGTTTCAGTCTTGCGACCGTACTCCCCAGGCGGAGTGCTTAATGCGTTAGCTGCAGCACTGAGGGGCGGAAACCCCCCAACACTTAGCACTCATCGTTTACGGCGTGGACTACCAGGGTATCTAATCCTGTTTGCTCCCCACGCTTTCGCGCCTCAGTGTCAGTTACAGACCAGACAGTCGCCTTCGCCACTGGTGTTCCTCCAAATCTCTACGCATTTCACCGCTACACTTGGAATTCCACTATCCTCTTCTGCACTCAAGTTCCCCAGTTTCCAATGACCCTCCCCGGTTGAGCCGGGGGCTTTCACATCAGACTTAAGGAACCACCTGCGCGCGCTTTACGCCCAATAATTCCGGACAACGCTTGCCACCTACGTATTACCGCGGCTGCTGGCACGTAGTTAGCCGTGGCTTTCTAACAAGGTACCGTCAAGGTAGCGCCAGTTACTACGCTACTTGTTCTTCCCTTGCAACAGAGTTTTACGAACCGAAATCCTTCTTCACTCACGCGGCGTTGCTCCATCAGACTTTCGTCCATTGTGGAAGATTCCCTACTGCTGCCTCCCGTAGGAGTCTGGGCCGTGTCTCAGTCCCAGTGTGGCCGATCACCCTCTCAGGTCGGCTACGCATCGTTGCCTTGGTGAGCCGTTACCTCACCAACTAGCTAATGCGCCGCGGGTCCATCTTACAGTGACAGCCGAAACCGTCTTTCAACTTTCGAACATGTGTTCAAAAGTGTTATTCGGTATTAGCCCCGGTTTCCCGGAGTTATCCCAATCTATAAGGTAGGTTACCCACGTGTTACTCACCCGTCCGCCGCTAAAATTTTAAAGGTGCAAGCACCAATAAAATTTCCGCTCGACTTGCATGTATTAGGCACGCCGCCAGCGTTCGTCCTGAGCCAGGATCAAACTCTCCATAAAAGTAGTTTGAAAGCTCATTTGCTTTGCTAGCGATCCAACTTCGTTAGAAGTTGATATCTATTGTTTGCTTCATTTAAGAAGCTTGTTTCATTAACGTTGCTTGTTCAGTTTTCAAGGTTCATTGTGTTGTCATTGTGACAACTTTTATATCTTACCATTTTATCAATGTATGTGTCAACAACTTTTTTAAAAAAGTTTTTAACTCATATTTCACTGCAAATTCGGTAACTCTTATACTTTATCACTCTGAAGTCGAAAAGTAAAGAACTTTGTAATTTGTTGCATCGCGTTTTAGCGACAAGAAATAATATACCACCCTTACAACTATATTGCAATAGCTATTTAAAAAATATTATCTTTTTTATTAAAATCTATTATGTTTCTCTTAATTCTTTTCCTATATATAGAAAGGAGTCCCTAACAGCACCCTTATTTCTTTATATTCTTCTATAATACCCTCACCGCAAATGCACTCTCACCGTTCACCACCAACAAATAACTACACTCTGCTTTCTATAATAGAGAAAAGAGCCCTGCGAATAACGCAGGGCTCTAGTGAAACTAAACTTATTTTGTTGTATGGCGCATTGTCGGGAATAATAAAACGTCACGAATTGATGGTGAGTTCGTTAATAACATTACTAAACGGTCGATACCGATACCTAAACCACCAGTTGGCGGCATACCGTATTCTAATGCTTCGATGAAATCATTATCCATTTCATGTGCTTCGTCATTTCCTGCTTCTTTTTCTGCCATTTGAGCTTCGAAACGCTCACGTTGATCGATCGGGTCATTTAATTCTGTGAATGCATTTGCATGCTCACGGCGAACGATAAATAGCTCAAAACGGTCTGTGAAGCGTGGGTCTTCAGGGTTTTTCTTCGCTAATGGAGAAATTTCCACCGGGTGACCTGTTACGAAAGTAGGTTGTACCAATGTTTCTTCTACTTTTTGCTCGAAGAATTCATTGATGATATGACCTACTTCATGCGCGTCTTTAATTTCCACGCCGTGCTCAGCAGCATGTTTGCGTGCTTCTTCTACAGTCATCGGAGCCCAGAAATCTACACCTGTTGCTTCTTTAACTGCATCTACCATATGCACACGTTTCCAGCCAATACCTAATTCAATTGTATCTTCACCATATTGTACAGATGTTGTGCCAAGTACGTCCTTTGCCACATGTGCAATAAGGTTTTCTGTTAAATCCATAATATCGTTATAGTCTGCATATGCTTCATATAATTCAATCATTGTGAATTCCGGATTGTGACGAGTCGAAATTCCTTCGTTACGGAATACACGGCCGATTTCATAAACTTTCTCCAAGCCACCGACGATTAGACGTTTTAAATGCAGCTCGATAGCGATACGCATATATAATTCCATATCCAATGCATTGTGGTGTGTAATGAACGGGCGAGCCGCAGCACCACCTGCGATTGTATGCAACATCGGTGTTTCCACTTCTAAATAACCGTTGTTATCTAAGTAGTTGCGGATTGCACGGATGATTTTTGAACGTTGGATGAATGTTGTTTTTGATTCATCGTTTGTCATCAAGTCTACATAGCGTTGACGGTATCGTTGCTCTACGTCTGTCAGGCCATGGAATTTATCAGGTAACGGGCGTAACGCTTTTGTTAGGAAAGTGAACTCCGTCGCCTTTACAGATAGTTCTCCAACTTGCGTACGGAATACGTTTCCTTTTACCCCTACGATATCCCCAAGGTCCGCTTTGTTGAATAGTTCATATGCTTCTTCACCGATGGCATCTTTACGTACATAAATTTGGATTTGGCCAGCTAAGTCCTGGATATGCGCAAAACCTGCTTTACCTTTACCGCGCTTCGTCATAATACGTCCAGCGATTACAACTTCACGTGGATTTTCTTCTAATTGCTCTTTATCAAATTGCTCATTTTCTGCAATAACTTCGTTCGATAAATGTGTGCGTTCAAAACGGCTGCCGAATGGGTCCATACCGTTTTCGCGAATATCTGTCATCTTCTGGCGTCTCACCAAAAGTTGGTCGTTTAATTCTTCGATATTTGACACGTATTTCACTCCTTAATGTTTTTGCGCTCCAAAACGGCACAATAGTCCATAATGTTTCTATTGTACAGTATTTCTTTTAGTGATTCACCTGTTTCGAATTAATTTTAAATATCAGATAATTCTGCCAAATGATTTTTCTTTCCATAAGAAAAAGGCACCATCAGTTGATGCCTTTCAAACCTATTTATACAATAACCGCTTCTTCTACGTATTCATCCGCAACACTATTTAAAAGAATACGTAAATCTTGCTCCGTCTCTGTCAAATTAATCGCATTACGGATCTTCCCGTTTCCGCGAATTCCTTTTAAATACCAGGATGCATGTTTGCGCATTTCTCTTACCGCCACTTTTTCCCCTTTAAGTGCTTTTAAACGTTCAAAGTGAAGTAAACAAACATCCATCTTTTCACGAACAGAAGGCTCCGGAATTTGAATACCTGATTCCAAATATTTTACCGTTTGATAAATCATCCACGGATTCCCTAAAGCAGCACGACCAATCATGACTGCATCTGCATTCGTATGTTCCAGAATGCGTTTTGCATCTTCCGGTGTTTCCACATCCCCATTTGCGATAAATGGGATGCTGATATTTTTCTTCACTTCGGCTAAAACGTCCCAGTTTGCCTTACCTTCATACATTTGCACGCGTGTTCGGCCATGCATTGCAATAGCGGCTGCACCTGCTCGTTCTGCTGCTTGGGCATTTTCTACAGCGAATACACGCTCTTCATCCCAACCGATACGCATTTTTACCGAAACAGGCTTATCGACTGCATCGACAACAGCTGAAACCATTTCGTAAATTTTGTTCGGATCAAGCAGCCATTTTGCGCCAGCTTCACATTTGATGATTTTATTTACAGGACAGCCCATATTGATATCGATAATGTCGGCCGTTGTATGTTTGTCTACAAATTTCGCCGCCTCTACTAAATTTTCTTTGTCTCCTCCGAAAATTTGCAGTGTCATCGGATTTTCACGCTCATCAATATAAAGCATGTCCAATGTTTTTTTATTGCGGATATTCAACGCTTTATCACTGATCATTTCCGCGTAGACTAATCCTGCACCAAATTCTTTTACCGTTAAACGGAAAGCCGAGTTGCAAATTCCAGCCATTGGGGCAAGAACGACACGGTTATCCATAATAATATCGCCTATTTGGAAAGGCTTTTGGTCGATGTTTGACACCTTTATGTTCCCTCCACCAGGTTATTCACCTTTTAATTCGTTTATATCTATTTTTAATACATCTGCAATTGTTTGGAGCTGTTCTTCAGAGGCATCTTTCTCGCCTCGTTCAATACGCCCTAGAATTGTTACAGATATACCAATATATTTTGCAAATTCGATTTGCTGAATTCTTTTTAGTTTTCGAAAGGCCCGAATTCTGCGACCGTATTGATTTTCTTCCACAGATTGACGCCTTCTTTCTCTATATCGAGTGCTTGTAACGCTTTTTGCACGCCTACAAGCATATCATAATTTTGCGTCATAATCTCTTCTAACGGTACAAGCACGAATGCACGTTCATACATACGCGGATGTGGAATCGTTAAGTTTTCAGTTTCATACTGCTTTTGGCCATACAGCAAAATATCCAAATCGATTATTCGCGGCCCCCAGCGGAATTCACGAACACGGCCAAGATCATTTTCAATTTTTTGACATAGTGCAAGAAGGTCATGGGCATCAAGCTCCGTTTCAAGAGCAACAGCAATATTTAAAAAATCTGCCTGGTCTGTAAAACCTACTGCTGCGGTTTCATAAATCGATGAAATTGCTGTTACTGAAATCGCTTCATGTGCGATGAGCAGCTCTACCGCGTCCTGCAAGTTTTGCTCACGCTCACCGATATTCGTACCAATCGATAAATACGCTGTCGTCGTCATACGAATTGTCCTCTTGTAATTTCAACCGCGACTTCTTTGTAATGTCCCGGAATTGGAGGATCAGGCTTAATAATTTCGACGCGGCATCCAAAAATCTGACCTTCATATTGCGCTAAAATACTTGAAGCAACTTTTTCCGCAACCGCTTCAATTAATTTATACGGCTTACCTTCAATTACTTCTTTACATATATCATAAACACCGACATAGCTTACCGTATGATTCAGCTCATCTGTCTCACCAGCAAGCTTCATGTCAACAGCAAGCGAAACATTAGCACGAAAACGTTGTCCCAATACATTCTCTTCCGGCAATACACCGTGATAGCCAAAAAACTGCATTTCTTTTAAATGAATATAATCCATTGCAAACTCCTTAATGTCTAGGTGCCAATTCACCTTGTACTTCAAATTTCCCAACGAGCGCATCCATCATCTTCACCGTACGCGCCACTTCCTTAACGTCATGTACACGCATCATATGGCAGCCCTTTTGGACACCAAATGCACAAGTAGCGGCTGTCCCTTCCACTCGTTCCTCTACAGGTAATTCTAAAATCGATCCGATCATACGCTTGCGTGATGTTGCAAGCAAAACCGGATATCCTAGTGCAACAAGCTCATCGAGGCGCTGCATCGTTTCAATGCTTTCACTTAGACTTTTCACAAAACCGATGCCCGGATCAAGGAAAATATGCTCATCACGCACTCCTGCTGCTTTTGCAATTGCAATACTTTCCTGCATATCGGCCATATATTCGGCAAAGTAGTTATCGTACTGATCCGAAAGGCGATTATGCATTAAAATAATCGGTACATCCAGTTCTGCCGCTACATTGGCCATTTCCGGATCCGCTTTTGCACCCCAAATGTCATTAATCATATGGGCACCTGCTTCAATGGCGGCACGCGCAACATTCGATTTATACGTATCGATTGAAATAATCGCGGGTACTTCTCTTAAAAGCGCACGAATTACCGGTACGACACGTGCAATTTCTTCCTCATCGGAAATTCGTATGTAGCCGGGACGAGTGGATTCCCCACCAACATCGATAATTTTCGCACCATCTGCCACCATTTTTTTCGCCTGGGCAATCGCTTTTTCAACCGAATTGAACTTGCCGCCATCCGAAAATGAGTCCGGTGTTACATTTAAAATGCCCATTACGAATGTTTCTTTGCGAAAATCCAGTTCAATCCCATTTAATGTGAGTACTTTATAGTTTTCTAACATGACGGTCTCCTAAACACGTAATGATTTTTTGTACATATGCTTGATGCAGCTTTTTATAAAGTCTGCCTTCACTGCCGGCAAACTGTACCTTCCCGATACGGGAAATCGGTACAAGCTCCTGTACAGCTGTTGTAATAAAGCATTCGTCTGCCTGTTCCAATTCCCATGCCATAAAGCGGCCTTCTCGTACCGGGAGTTGGAGTTCATCAGCAAGCTGAATGACTATTTTTCGGGTAATGCCCGGTAAAATACCTAAATTTGTAGAAGGCGTATACAGTATACCATCTTTTATCCAAAAGACATTTGACGTAATACCTTCTGCGACAACCCCGTCCTGATCGGTAAAGAAGCCTTCTTGTGTCGCTAAGCTCGGTAATTCTAACCGCGCACGAACATTATTGCCGTAATGGTGGCTTTTATAGCGTGTCTGCTGTTCAGGGGAATTACGCGCTGTTTTCAGCCAGACCGCTTCCTTTTCTGTACCGCGCACCATTTTCGGTAGTTCTTTACGAAACAGAATAACAGTTGGTTCGGTATATTCTGACGGGGCAAGTCCAATCGGATGTACTCCGGCCGATACATTTAAACGGAAATATCCTTCTTCCCCGTCCTGTTCATTGAGCTTTTCAATGACCTTTTCTATGTTCTGCAGCGTATATGGGAAATGTATACGGTATTCTTTCAACGCTTCCATCAGGCGGCTGAAATGTGCTTGCAGATAGATAGCCTTCCCTTCATATGTACGAAACGTTTCAAAAAAACCGAGTCCATATAAAAATCCGTGGTCAAACGGGGAAATTTTCAAATCCTTTTCATTGATATACTGTCCATTCATCCAACAAAGCATCGACTATCCCCCCCTAACAATACGTCTCTATAAATGTGCGCAACAGCTGCTTGCCATCTTCGGTCATAATCGATTCCGGATGATATTGAACCCCTTCAATCGGATACTGTTTATGACGCAGCCCCATAATTTCGCCTTCCTCTGTCCATGCCGTCACTTCCAGACAGTCCGGTAAAGTTTTTGGTTCTACAATCAGTGAATGATAGCGTGTTGCTAAAAATGGATTCGTGTTATTTCTATGCAAACCAATCCCATTATGCAGGACAGAGGAAGTTTTTCCGTGCATCAATCTATCGGCACGCACAACATCGCCACCAAATACTTGTGCAATCGCCTGATGACCTAAGCACACACCTAGAATCGGAAGCTTCCCTGCGAAATGTTCGATAATACGAAGACTTTCCCCTGCTTCATTCGGTGTACAGGGCCCTGGTGAAATGACAAGCATCATTGGTCGAAGCTTTTCGATTTCTTCTACCGTAATTTCGTCATTGCGCTTTACGACCAGTTCATGACCAAACTCGCCGAAGTATTGCACTAAGTTATAAGTAAACGAATCATAGTTATCAATCATTAAAATCATTTGCTCACCTCTTCAGCCATTGCTTTTGCCTGCCACATTGCTTTTGCCTTATTCATTGACTCAATATACTCGTTTTCCGGAATCGAATCGATGACTATTCCGGCACCTGCCTGTATGTATGCAATGCCATCTTGAATATACGCTGTACGGATAACGATATTTAACTCCAAGTCGCCTGTATAGCCGATCCAGCCAATCGAACCCGTATATAGTCCACGGCGTACCGGTTCCAGTTCTTCAATAATTTCCATCGTACGTATTTTCGGTGCCCCCGTAATCGTTCCACCCGGGAACATTGCCCGAATGACATCCGCGTTTGTTTTTCCTTGTGCAATTTCCCCGCGGACATTCGAAACGATATGCATTACATGCGAGTAATGCTCAATGACCATAAACTCATTTACTTCTACCGTTCCGTACTTGCTAACCCTTCCTAAATCATTGCGCTCCAGATCAACTAGCATAACATGTTCTGCACGCTCTTTTTCATGTTCTATAAGTTCATTGGCCAGTGCTATATCCTGTTCCTCCGATGCTCCGCGCGGACGTGTCCCAGCAATCGGCCTTGTCGAAAGCTCATTCCCTTTACGTTTTACAAGTAATTCCGGAGAGCCGCTCACAACTGCAAAATCTCCACTTTCAATATAAGCCATATACGGCGAAGGATTAAACGAACGAACCGCCTCATACATCGCAATCGGTGCTGCAGAGAGCTTTTTCGCCTGACGGACAGACAAGTTCACCTGGAACACATCGCCTTGTCCAATATAGTGCTGAATTTTATGTATAGCAGATTCAAATGCGTCCCCACTGAAGGAAACTTGCAATTCTGCATCATCCTGCTGCATATTTTTCGCTGTTTCCTTGTTAAAATGACGTTTTTCCAATCCGGCTTCCGCATGCTGCTGCCAATCCGTTTGCCATAAAAATAAATCCACTTCACTAGTAGCAAATTTCATTAATGTCACTTCACCTGTTTGGACGTTATGTACTGCCCAATGATCAAACAAGTAAAAGTAAAGATCCGGTACTTGTAAGTCATCTTCCGCTTCATTCGGGAGTGTTTCAATCGTACGTGCATAATCATATGAAATAAATCCAATTGCTCCCCCTTGGAAATCAGGAAGTTTTGGGTTCGCTTCAAGCTTGTACTCAGCGATCACTTTTTCCAGCTCCGCAAGTGCCTCACCTGTTCTCAGCTCTGTCTTCCCATTTTTCCAAGTCAGTTCAAGACCTTGCGACACTGATTTTGCGGTTGCTATAGGCCGCCACGCGGCGATTGAATAATGCCCTCCACGACCACTTTCCATAAACACTCGCTGTTTTTCCGTTGCCGTCTGTTCCTGGAAACTATAATAAAATTCATCTTTTGTCATGTAAAATGTATGTGTTTCTAGTTGTTGCATCAATTTACACCCGCTTTACCTTTTTCTTAATTAAACTCGATAACGCTGTAAAAATCCATTTCTAACTTAGCAGTTTCTAAGAAAAAAAGCTATTTTACGAGTTTATACTCGCAAAATAGCTTTTAAGGATGATCTTAATGAATTTCAATTAGTCTTCAAATTGGTATAAAGGTGTTGATAAGTAACGCTCACCGTTTGATGGGATAATCGCTAATACGTTTTTACCTTTACCTAAACGTTTTGCTGTTTCGATTGCTGCGTAAATCGCTGCACCTGAAGAAATACCAGCTAAAATACCTTCTTCGCGCGCTACTTTACGTGCATATTCGAATGCTGTTTCGTTTTCAACCGGTAATACAGAATCATATACTTCTGTGTTTAATACATCCGGAATGAAACCTGCACCAATACCTTGAATTTTGTGTGGTCCAGGGTTACCGCCTGAAAGAATTGGTGAATCTTTAGGCTCAACAGCGATGATTTCGATTTCAGGGAATTTATTTTTCAATACTTCGCCCGCACCAGTAATTGTACCGCCAGTTCCTACACCAGCAACAAATGCATCTAATTTTAAGCCATCTTGCTCGAATGCTTCCGCAATTTCAGGACCTGTTGTTAAACGGTGAATTTCTGCGTTTGCTTCGTTTTTGAATTGTTGTGGCAAGAAGTAACCTTCTGATTTAGATAATTCTTCTGCTTTGGCAATTGCACCTTTCATACCTTCCGGGCCTGGTGTTAAAACTAAATCAGCACCATAAGCACGTAAAAGGTTGCGGCGCTCTAATGACATTGTTTCAGGCATGACTAAAACTGCTTTATAGCCTTTTGCTGCAGCAATCATTGCTAAACCGATACCTGTGTTACCAGAAGTCGGCTCGATGATTGTACCGCCTGGCTTTAATGTGCCATCTTTTTCTGCTGCTTCCACCATAGCTAAAGCTAAACGGTCTTTTACTGAAGAACCTGGGTTAAAGTATTCAAGTTTTACATAAACTGTACCCTCATTTTCACTTGTTGCATTGTTTAATTTTACGATTGGTGTGCGACCTACTAAGTCCGCCACTGAATTTGCTAATTTACTCATTTTATCCATTCCTCTCCAAATCCCTACCAAGTCAATAGGTTTTACTTAATTTGTATCTTATCAATTTTTAATACTACTTGTCAATTAATTGAAACGAAATTTTTGGAAAATTTCTGACTATTCCATCGAAATTGAAAAAGGCAGGACAGCAAAATTGATTTCCATTCCGGGGACGCTTTCCGGGGGCACGAGGCCAACACGATGTTGGTCACAAAAGCGTTGCCACAGGACGTGGAGTTCTTAGCTTTTGTTCCTAGTCTCAGGCTCGCGCTATTCCCCCAGGAGTCGCCCCTCCATTCCAATCAATTTTATTAAGCAGCAGTTTCTCAATAAAAGTTCCTCTTTCACTAAAAACTTCAACTTCTGTCCTTGCCTGTCTAAAATCTGGCTTTAATTTTTGGATTCTCCGTAGACCCATGTAGCATCAAATTCTGCCCAGAAAGCTTCGGGTGTAATGGAAGGCGGCAGCTGTTCTAAAGCGAGCTGACGTTTTACATGGCCTTCTACTTCATCAAAGCTGAATGACTGTCCTTCCATGTTCTCTGTAACCTTGACGATTGCATAGCGCCCATCGCTCAATACAAAAGGTTTCGAAGTTTCCTTTTCCTTCAGCTTTTCCACTACCGGTAAAATTGCTGGATCGACTGCCGACTGACTTGATGAAATAAAACCAATATCGCCACCTAAACTAGCTGAAGCCGTATCCAATGAATGCTCACGTGCCAAAACCGCAAAATCAGAGCCGTCCTTCAGCTCTTTTTCTACCCGTTCAGCGTCCTCTTTTGAATTCACGATAATCATACTTGTTCGGTGTGTTGTTGGAATATTATAAATCGACTTATTGTCTTCATAATATTTTTTAGCCTCGTCCTCTTTTACTACAATATCATTTGTCAGTACTTTATCCAGAATGAGCTGAGCACGCATTTTTTGACGCAATTGCTCTGGAGATAGACTATGTAAGGTTGTATCGTTTGAATCTTGTGCCGAGCGTAATAAAGCGATTTCTAAATCAATTTCTTCTTCTTTTACTTCGAGTTTATACTTTTTCGCAGCCTTTTCCATAACGGCTTCATTTACTAAACTCTGCAATGTTTCTTTTCCGTATCTGTTTTCCATTTCAGCAAGCCATTGTTGGCGCGTAATCGGATCTCCCTCGACGGCAGCAATTTTTTCGCCGCCGCCATCTTCTTTTTCTGATGTTTTTTCATCAGACGGGAGTACCCATAGCACAAACCAAAATAGATTTCCGATTAACAATAGCAGCAATAACAGCAATGTAGGTTTTGTTTTTAAGCGTCGTTGTGTGTACGGTAAATTATTTTGTGTTGGTTGTGGTGTTTGGTGTAAATTACGATTGGATTTCATTCACAAAGCCTTCAAGTTCACTTTTATCGAAGTGGTACTTTTCTAGACAGAAGTGGCATTGTGCTTCTGCCTGGCCATCTTCATCAATCATTTCCTGAATCTCACCGACACCTAAACTGATAATTGCCGCACCAAAACGCTCTTTTGAACATTGACATTGGAACTGTACAGGCATTGATGAAAGAATTTGAACATTTCCTTCTCCTAATACCGCTTCTAAAATTTGCTCAGGTGAATATCCTTTTTCAATCATTTTCGATACAGGCTCAATTGATGACAAACGTTTTTCGATTGCTTCGATCGTTTCTTCTTCACAACCCGGCATTAATTGAATGATAAAGCCACCTGCAGCTAAAATTGTATTATCCGGGTTTACTAATACACCTAAACCTACTGAAGAAGGTACCTGTTCAGATGAAGCGAAGTAATATGTGAAGTCCTCAGCGATTTCTCCAGAAACAATCGGTGTTTGACCTGAGAACATATCACGTAAGCCTAGGTCTTTAACAACTGTCAGTGCTCCTGCAGAACCGACACCTGCACGTACATCAAGTTTTCCTTGTTCATTTAATTCAAAGTGAACATGTGGGTTTGTAACAAAGCCGCGCACATCTCCTTTGGCATCTGCATCGATAACCATTGGACCGATTGGACCGTCCCCTTCGATTTTTACCGTAATTTTGTCGTCCCCTTTTAGCATCGCACCCATCATTACCGATGCTGTCATTGAACGGCCTAACGCAGCAGATACAACGGGCCATGTATTATGACGGCGTTGTGCTTCTCCTACAGTTTCAGTTGTATTTGTTGCAAATGCACGAACCTGGCCGTCATATGCAATTCCTCTTACTAAGTAGTCTTTCATGTTGAAATTCCTCTTTTCTATTGATTTCTTTTATAAATCGTCGCAAGTCCCTTGAGTGTCAAAAACGGATCAACGACATCAATCATCTGGGTTTCATTAGCGATCAACTTTGCCAGCCCGCCAGTTGCAATAACAAGGGGCTCTTCTTTACTTTGCGCTTTCATGCGGCTGACGATGCCTTCTACTTGTCCTAAAAAACCGTAAAAGACTCCTGCTTGCATAGCCGCTACCGTATTTTTTGCTACAACCTGTGATGTATGGGCAATTTCTATGCGAGGTAATTTGGCAGCACGCGTATAGAGCGCCTCTGTTGAAATGGCAATACCGGGTGCAATAGCGCCCCCTGCATAATCCCCGCGCTCATTAATAAAGCAATACGTAATCGCTGTACCAAAATCGATAATAATTAGTGGCCTGCCGCTATATTGCTGTAATGCGGCAACCGCATTCACGATACGGTCCGCCCCTACTTCACGCGGATTTTCATACTTTATATTCAAGCCAGTTTTTACACCGGGTCCGACAATTAAAGGCTGGATATTGAAATATTTTTTACACATTAATTCAAGTGCAAACATGATAGGTGGCACAACTGAGGATATAATAATCCCTTTTACTTGTTCAAATGAAATGCCTTCATGAGCAAAAAACGCCTTAAACTGCATCGCATATTCATCTTCAGTTTTTCTTATATTTGTTTCTGTCCGCCAATGATGGATAAGTTTATCTTGATCATAAATACCTAAAATGATATTGGAATTACCAGCATTCATCACTAAAATCACAAGTGGCACCTACTTTTCCTGTACTGAAAAAAATCATACCATATTTGGCCATCTACTATACAGTATTCAGTATTTTTTGCCGGCAATCCTTCCCTTTCCACAACATCCGTTGATTTCCTAAGCGGACGACGCTTTCCGTTAGAATCTGCCGCCCCCTGCCATAGCCAATTCCCGTTATACCAAAGGGCAAGATTTCCAGAAGAAAAAACTGACTATCTCCTTTTCCCAGGAAATAGTCAGTTTCTTTGTATTACTTAGGACGGTCTTCATCGATGCCTTGCGGGCGATCATCTGACACATCTTTAGGTAAATCTTCAACTGTTGGTGATTTCTTTTCACCTTGAATTTCTTCATTGATTGAAACATTACCAGCAGTTTCAATTGTTGGTGTTGCTTCATTTTGTTCTTTTGGAAGCTCTGATTCTACTACCGCTTCTTCAGGAGGTAGTATACCGTGGTCGCGTAAATGTTCGATTTGCTGTGCATTTAACGTTTCTTTATCAATCAACGTGTTGGCAATTAAGTCTAGTAAATCACGACGCTCTGTTAAAATACGTTTCGTACGAGCATATTGCTCATCAACGATACGCTGAACTTCTTTATCAATTTCATATGCTACTGTATCAGAATAGTTTTGATCTGAACCGAAGTCACGACCTAAGAATGGATTGCCGCCTTGGTTTGAACCGTATTGAACAGCACCAAGACTATTGCTCATTCCGTATTCTGTTACCATTGCACGCGCAATGCTCGTTACTTTCTGGAAGTCATTATGTGCACCTGTTGATACTTCGCCAAGCACGATTTCCTCCGCAACACGTCCGCCAAGTAATCCGGCGATACGGTCAAGTAACTCTTGCTTCGTTGTGAAGAAGCGCTCTTCCTTCGGTAACATGATGGCATAACCACCAGCCTGACCACGAGGGACAATCGTTACTTTATGAACAGTATCTGCTTCATCCAATTCAAGACCGACAACTACGTGACCGGCTTCATGGAATGCAACAAGCTTTTTCTCTTTAGGAGAGTACACACGGCTTGCTTTTGCAGGACCGGCAATTACGCGGTCAGAAGCTTCATCAATATCAGCCATGTTGATCGATTTTTTGTTTTTACGAGCTGCTACAAGAGCTGCTTCGTTTAACAAGTTTTCTAAATCCGCACCTGAGAATCCTGGTGTACGTTGTGCAACAGCACCTAAATCAACTGTATCCGATAATGGCTTATTACGTGCATGTACTTTAAGAATTGCTTCACGGCCTTTTACGTCTGGGTGACCAACCGTAATTTGACGGTCAAAACGACCAGGACGCAGTAACGCCTTATCTAGAATATCCGGGCGGTTTGTTGCAGCGATGATAATAATACCTTCGTTTGCACCGAAACCATCCATTTCAACTAGTAATTGGTTTAATGTTTGTTCACGCTCATCGTGTCCACCGCCAAGACCTGCACCACGTTGACGACCTACTGCATCAATCTCATCGATGAAAATGATACATGGGGCATTTTTCTTAGCGTTTTCAAATAAGTCACGAACACGAGATGCACCGACACCGACGAACATCTCTACGAAATCAGAACCTGAAATCGAGAAGAATGGTACGCCCGCTTCACCTGCCACAGCACGTGCAAGTAATGTTTTACCTGTACCTGGAGGACCTACCAGTAGAATCCCTTTAGGTATACGCGCACCGATATCAGTGAATTTGCGGTGATCTTTTAAGAAATCTACTACTTCTACAAGTTCTTGTTTCTCTTCGTCGGCACCTGCCACGTCATTGAAGCGAACTTTTTTCTTCGTGTCATCAAATAGTTTTGCTTTTGACTTCCCGAAGTTCATCACCTTATTACCGCCACCTTGCGATTGGCTTAGTAAGAAGAAGAATAAAATAATAATGATGACAAATGGAATGATGCTCGTAAGGAATGTCACGAACCCACTTGTTTGCGGTTGTTCTAAAATTTCCACTCCTGGATATTCACCGTTAGCAACTTGTTCTTCAATTTGCAAAATACGGTCAACAGAAGTTTGGTCATTTTGTAAAACGTTTACTGTGAAAGTTTCGCCATCTTCAGCGTCTCTCATCTGACCTACAATTTTATACACGCCTCTTTCAGGCTGTATATCCATAGAAGCAATCTCATTGCTCTCTAAAGCCTCAAAAAATGCATAGTAATCAAGGTTTTCAGTTGTCTTTTTTCCACCATTAAATGTTCCAAAAATCCCGATAATCACGAGAAATATTAGTAAATAAAATATGGTGTATCGAAATATTCGATTCATCCCCAGCCTCCTCACAACGTTACAGAAAAACTATAAGTAAAATCTTAACATACGTTGAAATTTTCATACAATAAAAAGCACCGCACATTTTAAACGTTGAAACGAATTATAACAAAATCCGCCCATTTACTACTTTTATCTAGATGTTAGCCTCAAATAGAAGGGTTGTACAATCTAGAAAATATTAAAATGAGTATACTTCACGTTTTAAAATTCCAATGTAAGGTAAGTTACGATATTTCTCTGCGTAATCTAAGCCGTAGCCTACAACAAAACCGTCTGGTACTTCAAAGCCGACAACATCTGCATTCAATTCCACTTTACGTCCAGATGGCTTATCCAGTAATGTTACGATTTTAATCGATTTTGCTTTACGGTATTTAAATAAATCTACTAAATAGCTTAATGTTAAACCACTGTCGATAATGTCTTCAATAATAATGACATCGCGACCTTCTACACTTGTATTTAAATCTTTAAGAATTTTTACTTCTCCAGATGAAACCGTTGCATTCCCATATGAAGTAACATCCATAAAGTCCAGCTCTATATAAGAATCGAAACGCTTCATCAGATCCGTCATGAATGGCATTGCACCTTTTAATACCCCGACAGCTAATGGGAACATGTCTTTGTATTCCTCTGTCAGTTGAGCACCAAGCTCTTTAATACGTTCCTGGATTTGTTCTTCTGTAATCATAATTTTTTCGATGTCATTTTGAATCATGAGTAGATTCCTCCTTTTATTGTTCAAACTTTCTAAAGACGTTCATCGCTATCGACAAGGAGCACCATTTCATGCCCTGCCGATTTTACATTAGAAAATTTATTGTTAACGCGTACAGCTACTATCGCCAAAAGGTCATCATTAGCATCGACTAACAATGGCCAGCCAGCTCTTTTTGTGAAAGGAATCTTGTCATCAATAAAAATGCGAGATACTTTTTTCTGATGCTGCATACCTTGTAGCAAAATACGATCCCCTTGTTTGGGAGCCCTTACGAATAAAGGAAACGATACAGATGATGCGGCGAAAAAGTGATGCGGATACTTTTGCAGTAACTCCTCATCACATCGTGCAAGTTCCCCAATATATATGCGCATCGTTCCAAGCACACACCACTCATTCAAAGCGATTTGCTGATTTGATGTCGGCAAGTCCTGCTGCCTATTTTCAAATACAACTTCATCGTATTGTTGACGCGCAATAAAATTCTCCGGTAAATCAAGTGTACGACTTCCATCCGACGTTGAAAATAACGTCAAAATCGTCGAACAAAGTGCATAGCTTTGAATCGTATTTGAATCGTTATAAAGATAACTTAATAGTATTAAAATGAACCTTCTTTGTAAAGCAAGTGGCTCTTTTTGTAGTTCTGAAACCTTCACTTTATAACAATTTTTGTCGACTTTCTGAAAAAGATTCGAAAAGCGCTCTTCCGCAAGCTTCGATAAATACGAATCATCATCTAAAAGTTGCTGTGCAATGTGGACTGCGTGCCGGGAAACAAGGGGGTTTTCTTCCTTCAAAACTGGTACGACATTGTGACGGAAACGATTGCGGGTATAATCTTTCTTTGCATTGCTCGGATCTTCACGGTATAAATGACCTTTACTATGTAAATATTCCCCAATTTCGTCTTTTGTAACCATCAAAAAAGGACGAATTACGGTAAATTGCTGAAATTTTCGTGACGGTAAAATGCCTTTTAATCCGTTTAGCGAACTCGCTTTCGTCAATGCCATTAACATTGATTCGAGCTGATCGTCCGCATGATGTGCAGTTACTAATTTTGAAAACTTATGGGTATGCATGACGGTTTCAAAGAAATGATAGCGTTCCTTCCGGCAAATCGCCTGAATATTTCCACCTTCCTTTTTGCGGATTTCCGCAATGGGAATCGCACAGCTATAGAAAGGAATCGCCCAGTCATTACAAGCTTGTTCAACAAATTGGCGATCCTCGGCAGATTGTTCGCCGCGCAGCATATGGTCCACATGCGCCACGGCGAGATCAATCTTAAAGTAGTGCCGGAAATAATAAAAAAAAGAAAGAAGCGCCATTGAATCAACGCCTCCTGAACAAGCAATTAGTAGTCTATCACCACTTTTAATAAGCTGCTGCTCTTTTATATACGCTAATACTTGATGTTCTAAAGTGTGCATTTACTCACCTCAAATTACATTTCAATGTGTGATTGCTGGTCTGAATACTTGCCACGGTTTTATTACATGCTGCAATCGGAACAGCATTACGGTGCAATCGTCTGCAATCGGGTATTTTTGTTTGAATTGTGTCATAACATCGAATAGTACAACCTGGATGGAAGCACCGTTTTCCAGCCCTTGACGAATCAGCCGGATAAATAATTGCTCCTGTGCATCCCATTGCGCAGATGGTGAGAATAACCCGTCGGAAATCATTAAAATAACATCCTCTGACAATAGTTGTGTCATTTCTGTATCAATCGCGAAATTAGGTAAAAAACCAATCGGGGCGCTTGTACTTTCAATTTTGAATAAATCGTTCCCTCTTAATACATATGTCGTCATGCCTCCCGCTTTCCAGCACCATAAATGGCCGAACTGTAAATCTACAAGCGCAAAATCCATCGTTGCATACATGTCCGAATCGTTTTTCAGCGACATCACATAATGCATTGTATGCATCGCTGTTTCAGGATCCATATTGTACGTAAGGCAGTCCTGCATCATTTGAATTAGGCGTTCACTTTCACGATTTGCTCGCACATTCGTCCCCATTCCATCCGACAGCATAATCGCCATAAGACCCGGATGAATTGGAAATACACGGTAGGAATCACCGGAAATTGCATGGTTTGCATGGGAATACGTATATATATCATACTCCAACTGATAACGAATTGCTGAAGTAAACTTAATTTGACGATAAAAAATGGGCGAGTGCTGCTCGTAAACCTGTTCCCCTCTCAAAGGTTCATGCAAAAATTCAAACAGTTGCTGCTCTAGTTGCTGGATAACGACATGTGCATCGCGATGATCTGCGACATAACAAACGAACTCCCGATTTCCTATTTCATTTTTTATCCACTGAATATGCAAACAGTGAATATCATGTTCTTTTAAAAATTGCTGCATCTCCCCATCTATTTCAGATGTTCCGATTTCTAATCGCTGGCTGTTCAACAGTTTTTCAAAGTGGCTGCTCAAATCACGAAGCTGTAAGGCAATCATTTTTTTGCCATGATAGAACTGTCTTTCCATATGCTCTTTGTGCAAAGCAGACTCCAGTTCTTCCAGCAATTTAGAAGATTTGATGCATTTCCCTTTCAGCTGCTCTTCTACCCGAATCCAGCTTACCGGTTTCGTACTTCTTTTCGCTAAGCGCCACGAATCGATAATTCCTTCCATCTCCCCGTTCCTCCCCCAGCATTCTTCATATTTGAAACAGCTGGAGCAAATTAGAAACGGTTCGGCCACCGTCTTGTTTTTAGTCTTATTTTGGGTAAAATGATCGAACACAAGCTCCTTCATAAAAGAAACAAATTGCTGAAATTGCTTGAGTTGCACTTCCACCACTTCATTGCGGTTCACCTGAATGACGCTGATCGTATTTTGTTTATAATACATTTTGCAATATTCGAGTATATTTTTCGGCAAAAGCAGAAAAATTACCGCTCCTGTAAGCATCGACATAAAATAAACACTATCAATCGGTAATGTCGCATCATAAAAGAAGAAAAAAATACTTGGCAGAAAGCTAAATACCGCAACGACGTAACGGCCCTGATTTTGTACAAATGCAGCAACCAGCCCTGTACAAGCATATAAAATCATCATACCTGTGAAAGATAAGTTCGCTAAACCGATAAAAAAGCCAAGAGATAATGAAAAGATGACTGCAGCTCCTACCGTTGAGGCATAAGCTACAAGGCAAATCAGGAAATGAAGGACGATCAGTGCCAGTGAAAAGTAAAAAAGAGTCAAGTTTTCCATACCGATCAACATACCGGCCAAAACGACAATAATTGCCGTTATTTTTTCTCTTGTCCACTCAATGTTTCCATTTTCTTTACTTGGCAATGTCAAAATACGCATAAAAAATAATATGGAAACTGCAAAAAAACATTCATATACGATATAAAATAACGTCATGATAGATGGCATACCACTATGAAGCATCATTTGCCATGCCAGCTGAATAGCAATAATTGTACTTCCCAATAAAAAGTATGGGGATAGTTTTATAAACTTAAACCGGACAAGACATTCCATGAAGAAGAGCTGTACTAACACAATGGCAGCCTGGCCAAAGCCAAGAAAAAGCGTTCCGAGTATTCCACCTAGTAGAGCACTCTTCTGAAATGAGACAAATCTCGTTCGAATCACAAGCCAAAAAGGTAAAAACAACGGAGTAACAGCTTCAAAGAAGACTGCTTGAGCAAAACAAAAAGCTGCAAACGCTATAACACCCGCTATTATTATTCTCGATTTTTCTTTGTATAAGAATAAGCTTAAGTTTAGTGTTTGAAACTCGTTTTGATTATTTAATGTCACCATTTTTACTATCACCTTTTCTTTTTAACGCTATTATATAAAGCTGAAAAAGTGAATTTTGTCTGTTTGTAGTTTTGGCACAAAAAAACTGTTCGACGGTTTTTTTACGGGAATATGCGCGTTTTTACGCTTTTTTTATTAGTAATCACAAAAAATAGTAGACATTAATATTCTGCATCATATGCAAGGGGAAATAATTAATAAATAGTGTTGACACTATATAGACTGCAATGTATTATTAATTTTGTTGTTAATTTTGGCGGTGTAGCTCAGTTGGCTAGAGCACTCGGTTCATACCCGAAAGGTCGTGGGTTCGACTCCCTCTGCCGCCACCATTTATAGGCCCGTTGGTCAAGTGGTTAAGACACCGCCCTTTCACGGCGGTAACACGGGTTCGAATCCCGTACGGGTCATCTCAAAAGCTGTTTAGGAACTTGGTTTTCCTAGGCGGCTTTTATTTTACCCTTTTTCTACTCTGTATATTTCTGACACACCATCTCCCTTATACCTTATACTTATAACATAAGAGGAGGCGTTTTCTTTGGTACAAAACTTTACATATTTAGCTTTTCTTTGCGGTATTAGCATGCTTCTAGTCGCTGGAGGCGTCATCCTGACAAACTTGCCGCTCCCACTACAAATAATTATGATTGCAATCGGATTAATTGGAGGCATTTTTTGCTTTGTTACCCTAATTCGTGTACTCATCAAGCACAATACCGAAAAAGAATGATCTAATTACAGGACCACTATATCTTCTTCACGAAAAAAGCGATGGACTGTAAGTTTGCACTTACAATCCATCGCTTTATCATCTATTTGACACTTTTTCTACGTTCAAACAGCCAGCAAAATTATCCTCTGCGAGCTCCACGGCCACCGCGCTTAGACTCAGTTGCACGCTTTAGTGTAGTTAAACGCTCATCGCTATCTTTTAAGAAACGCGCCATCTTCTGTTCAAAGTTCTCTTTTGGTTGACGATCATTACGATCGTTAGAACGGTTGTTTTCGCGACGAGGACGCTGTGGACGCTCTGGTCGCTCAGCTTGAGGCTTTGCTTTACGAATTGAAAGACCAATCTTTCCATCCGCTTCAACATTCATCACTTTAACTTCGACTTCATCGCCTACTTTAAGATGTTCGTTAATATCTTTTACGTAGTTATCTGCCACTTCACTAATGTGAACTAAACCTGTTTTCCCATCAGGAAGCTCAACGAATGCACCGAAATTTGTGATGCCTGTTACCTTACCTTGTACTTTGCTGCCTACTTCAATTGACATAAAAAAAATGCTCCTCCTTAAATTTTAAGAGACTCTTCGATTGAAAAGCCATTTATCAATTATAATGAAACTTTTGTTCAATAGCTTCTTCTCTAATTATAGCTAACATAAAAAGAGTGTCAACAAGACACTCTACCTAAAGGCAATTAATACCAGATATTTTATCATGAAATTACCATACAGACTGGTTTTTTATTAAATTTCAAAGTCACATTTTTCTTTTTTTCTCGCGGTTAAATCACTCTTTTTCGTCTTCAGGCTTGTCTTTATTTTCCTTGTCCGATGTATTCGGTATTGTGAAAATAATCTCACCCTCTTCAGAAAGGAAAAATTCCTTTCTTGCCAGTTTTGCAATATACTCATCATCTTCCAGCTTCGCAATCTGCAAATTTAATAGCTCTTGTCTGTGAAGCGCTTCTCCCAATCGTTCTTCAACCGCCGCTTTCGTTTCTTCCTTTGCGGCGAGGCGTTCACTTTGGACCATGTTTGCTTTTACTAATCCAGCTATTACTACAGTTGCTAAAATGAAAAATACTGCTAATCTTCTGCGACGTCTTACAGCAATCTTTGCTTTTATTTGAGCTTTTGCTTGCGGATTTGAGCGGACATAATCGTTATTCAACGACTGGACGTTATGGTTATGTAGCTCATCTTGCACATTTCTTCTTCCCATTTTCCGTCTCCTCCCTCACAATCAATAGTTGTTATCATTATACGAGTTCACTGCTGTGTTTTAAAGTTTTTCAACAAATATTTCTTGAAAAACTTAATAAAGGGACGGCAAATAAATAATACAATCCCTATTAATAGTCTTATTAAACTTTTCACCATTTTTACTACTACATGTCCAATAAAAAAAACCGGCTTCACAAATAAATTAATACACACTCTTCCAATTAAGCGGATAATTTTTTGGAACAGCAATTCATATGTTGCAATTCCGGCGATTTGGGCAAGTGGATCAACTACCCGCCATTGCCCTCCTTTTACTAAAAATAATAGATAAAACGTAGTAACCCCTAATATTAGCCAGACTATCCATTCTAAAACCCATGTAATACGTCGAATATTTTTTAGAGGGATACGATTTATATTAATTCGGATACAATCGATTATTGCACCTACAGCAACTCCGCTTATAAACATGACAAGAATGCTTATAAGCTGCGCACTCATCATCATCCAAACAATTTATGAAGGAAACTTTTCGATAAGCCACTCTCGCTTTCATCGTATTGGAATTGCTTCACTTCCCCTTCTAACGTCAGTAATCCCTTGTCCACGTCTAAATGAACAATACGCAGTTCTTCCCCACGAATCAATAAATGACCCTGTGATGTATTCACATAAAATTCTTCCTGGTCAAATCGCTCGATACTTTTAACAGATGTCATGTCCATCCGTTTACGATTCCGTACCGTTACTAAGTGATCCCCAGACGAAATGGTATAGCGCGCGCTTTCTTGATGAATAGTCAATGCAAGTCCCCCTTTGAGCTTATAGTTGTACACTATATGCAACAACGGAAAGAAGCATGACTCAAAAGTTGGTCATGCCCTATTCTTATTCTTCATCATCAATAAATTCAGGTTCAACTTTTTCCAGACGCTCTTCTTTTATTATTGTAAACATCTTTAATGCATCTTCTTTTTTTACATTTTCACGGATTTCTTCGACACGTGCCGTTACGATTTTTTGACCGAAACGTATTGCCAGCTCATCCCCTACTTTTACGGTACTGCTTGCTTTTGCAACTTTCTCATTGATCGTGATACGGCCTTGTACCGCCACTTCCTTTGCTAATGTCCGACGTTTAATTAAACGTGAAACTTTTAAATATTTATCTAAGCGCATCCCATTATTCTCCTTTTTCCAATTGTTTTGCTTCATTCCAAAATGCATCCAGCTGCTCTAAAGTAAAATCACTGAACGCCTTGCCGCTCTTTGCTACACTTTGCTCAACATAATGAAAGCGACGTGCAAATTTTTCATTGGCATGCAGCATCGCTTCTTCCGGTGAAATTTCATAAAAGCGTGCAATGTTCACAAGAGTGAATAATACATCCCCGAATTCATCAGTACGGCTTATTTCATTCCCTTGCGTTATTTCTTCGCGGAATTCTTGCCACTCTTCCGTAAACTTTTCCCATGCATCGTCAGCATTCGGCCAGTCAAAACCAACTGTCGCTGCTTTTTTCTGGTAGTTGTACGATGTTTGAAGCGATGAATATGGACTGTATTCGTTCTTTAATAGTAATTCGTCATCTGCATTGCCTTTTTCCTGCTTTTTGATCGCTTCCCAATTGGCAACAACTGTTTCCGCATTTTCAGCAGTCACATCCCCAAAAACATGCGGATGGCGGCGAATCATTTTTTCGCTAATCGAGGCAAGCACTTCTTCCAATGTGAAATAACCATTATCTTCCCCGATTTGCGCATGTAAAAACACTTGTAAAAGAACATCGCCGAGCTCTTCAACCATAGCAAAGTCATCTTCGGCATCTACCGCTGCCAAAAACTCATGCGCTTCTTCCAATAAGTATTTTTTTAAAGATTCATGTGTTTGCTTCTGATCCCAAGGACAGCCATCAGGACCACGCAACGCGGCAATGATCTGACGGAATGTTGTCCAGTCCCGCAATGCCTCCTCATCAGATTTCACAGGCGGCACATATACAGTCGTTAAATTATTGATCTCTGCTGCCTGATCAAGCTCATAAAGCGGCACAGTACGCAATGACTCCTGTGAGGATCCTGCTGCCGTCACAATCGTTACGGGGTAATCATCGCGATACTTTTCCATTAATGTGAGTTTTACTTCTGATGCACTGAACGAATCATATACTTGGGCAATCAAAATGTGCTGACGCATATTCATATCATGAATGGACATGCTCGTCCCGTCCAATAGCTGAAACCCTTCAATCGGGTCAATTTTTAAAGCCCCGAAAATCGGATCCAAAAAGCTTTGTCCGCCTTCAATTTCAAGCTTGATCTGTCCGCTCTGGTCCGCTTCAATCAAGTGCTGGACGGTCTGCTCCGCTACGAGCGGATGTCCTGGCACAGCATACATAATGTCCTCCTGTGCCACAGCTTCAATAAGACGCTGTGCAATTTCTTCATAAACAGGACCGAACGAACCATGCTTAATATAAATATCATCAAAGCTCGTAAACTCGATTCCTTCCAGTTTTAAATCCTGGATAACAGGATGGTCCTCTGTTCGGACATATATTTTTTTTGCTGCTTTAATTTTTTTATAAACACCCATTTGCATTTGTTCAAAATCGGCTGCTCCTAAGCCAATAACGGTTAACTGATTCAAGTTATACACCTACTTCTTTCGATTTAACAATAGTTGATATGCAGCCATTCTCCTGCCGAGCGGGATTAAAAACCAATCCTTTTCTGTTAATACACGCATTTTTGCGACTGCTGTAATAAAAGCCCCTGCGCCGAGCATGACGAGCATCCCGCTGTAAATAAGTGCATCAAAGCGACTGAACAAGCCGGTAAACAAGCTATTCAAGCAATAAACCGCGCCTTGTACAACGACTATCATGATGAGGCAGGCAATGGCCAGTTTTTTATAGAACGTACGATTCGCCAAGTTGATCGCCGTCAATTTTTTCAGATAAATGATAAGGGCAGCTGCTGTAAAAATGAGTCCAATATTACTCGCAATTGCCGCGCCCAACACATCATAATGCGGTACAAAAATAATGTTCCCTATAAATTTTAATCCGATTCCGAGTCCTAAAAAAACGGCAGGACCTTTTAATTTACTATACCCTTGTAAAATAGCTGTAAATGTTAAAATAACCGATAATGGAACAATTTGAAACGAATATAGCTTCAATACATTCGAGTAGGCATCCGTCTTAAACAGCATTTGATTCACATAAGGCATAACAAGTATTAATCCGAGTGCCGCAGCTACACCGAATATGAGGGAGCTCCGGTATGTCAATTGGATAAATGGCTTTACACCTCGACCATTTGGCTGGTTTGCCTTTAATGCAACAAGCGGCACTATTGCCAGCGATAAAGAAGTTGCAATAACGATTCCCAGCTGGACAAGTGGTTGGCCACGGTCATAAATCCCCTTCACTTCCATTGCTTCGAGTGTACTCATTCCCGAATGGACAAGCATTTTGTAAATCGTAAAGGAATCCACAAGCTGGAAACATAATAGGAGCAGCGCACTCATACTGATCGCGATACTGTATAATGTAACCTCTTTTAGGATTGGCCAAATTTTTACACAGGCTCTTTTCCCGGTTGGCTGATACTGACGTTTCATAAAGTAGAGCAACAGGATAATCCCTGCTATTTCTCCGACAACTGTACCGAGCATCGCCATTTTCCCCGCTGCGTAAACAGATTGTGTGTACTGCAGCAAAACAATTGTTCCGACCAATATGATCGCTACCCGAATCATTTGTTCAAACACTTGAGCATAGGCAACCGGCTGCATCTTACTTTCCGATTGAAAGTTGCCTTTTAAAACAGCTAAAAGTGGCATACATAGCGTAATAAATGAGCCAACTTTTAATAGCCCTGCCAGCTGAGGATCTTCCATCAAATCAGCTAATGGCTGTGCTCCAAAAAATAAAAGGCAGAAGAAGATAAGAGCCAATGCTGTTAAATAATAAAAGATGATGCGGGATACAGACCGTTTTTCCTCATATGTACCACCACGACCTTCAACATCCGCGAGCATTTTTGAAATGGCAACAGCAAACCCGCTGGATGTCCATACGACAAAAAACGAAATAAATGGATACACTTGCTGATATACGTAAAACCCTTGGTCACCTACTAAATTTTGATAAGGAACACGGTAGATTGCACTTAATATTTTTACTAATAGCGCCGCAACTGTCAGGAGAAGAGCGCCCTTCATATAATTTTTCATACCATAACTTTGCGAAGTCATTCTATTTCCTTCCTCTATTTCATACAATGTACTAATTATATCACGAAAACCAATTGCTAATTTTACTCGAGGAATTAAAAAAACGCCCATTAATATGGACGTTTTGAAGTGATTTTAGTTTTCCATTTGTTTTGCTAAAAAATTGGCTGCTGTTTCAGCTGTTTTTTGTTCGACTTCACCGATGAAATGGGCCCGTGATATTAAATAAATAGCACCTATCGGATCTCCATTCGAAACTATTGGTACGATGCAATACGATTTCACCTGTTCATACTGTCCTGCTACAAGTTCGATCGACATCTCCAGCTTTTCACTTACAGGTGACCTGTTTTTAATAATATCTTCTGCAAATACAGTTAAACGTCTCGACACATAATCCTTTTTCGAAACGCCTGCAACAGCAATTACTTCATCTCGGTCACTTATTAATGTTGGGGTACCTATTGTTTCAAATAATGATTCCGCATATTGTTGCGCAAATTCGCCTAAGTCATTAATTGGCGAATATTTTTTCAAAATCACTTCTCCTTCGCGGTCCGTATAAATTTCAAGGGGATCCCCTTCACGGATACGAAGTGTTCTTCTAATTTCTTTTGGGATAACAACACGACCTAAATCATCGATGCGGCGAACTATTCCTGTTGCTTTCATCGTTCATGTTCCCTCACTTTCCATCAATTCACAGCATGATGCTACTAGTATGGAAAGAAATACATGAAACTATGCATTGTTTGAAATCGATAAAATAATATTTCGTACATGTTGCAATGAATATGATGAAGGACCTATTTTTTTGAAACACCGTATAGGAAATTACAACGCGTTCGTTCACTTTAAGTTTTATTTTTATGAAAGAGGCAATAAACAAAATAAAACAAACTTTTTGGAGGTGCAGTAATGGTAAGAGTCGACCCTATTACGTCAACACCTGATGCATATCGTCAGCATCAGTATTACGCAGGTACTCATTTAGCCTATTACCCCGATTTGTCGAAAGAACGTTCAACATCTGTTTCAAAATTTGAAAACGGTATTTTCAAACGTTATTTAGAAAAGCCAAATGGTCAGCGCGATTTAGTTTCCGCTTCCACTACAAGAGAAAAACAATTTTTGGCCATGCGTGAAGAACACCATAACCGCGAAGAATTGCTTCAACGTTTAAATTATTCGAATGGAGTACATTATAGTGTGCAACATTCTTTCTTATAATCCATTCCTTGTTTCCAAACGAAAGGAGAGGAAATATTAAAAGCCCGAAACTTTTAATTTTTCCTCTCTTTCTCTTATTTTATGAATCTTTTTTTGCAGATGCGATAATCTGCATCATTTTTTCTACTACTTCAAATGGCAGGTGGTTCCCGCACTTATTGTAATCTACTGTAATTACAAGTTGTGTTCCGTCCATTCCGAAGCCGACCGCACGACCAAACTCCATCGACTGCTCGACAATTTGAGCACCATTTGTATTGGTCGTTCCTTCTTCGGAAAGGATAATAGATACAACTTGCTGCTTTTCTTTTATTGAAAGCACATTAGCCTCTTTTGCCCAAACTTTCATACGGGCCACACGCATCAATCGTTCTGTTTCAACCGGTAAATCTCCAAAGCGGTCTTGCAGTTCATCGATGATTTCCAAATAATCTTCTATGCGTTCCATCGCCTTAATCCGTTTATACATTTGGATTTTCTGATAGCCATCCGGAATATACGCATCCGGAATATACGCATCAACATGCAGCATAATCTCGACATCCTGCTTCTCTTCTTTCTTCACACCTGTTCGACGTTCTTCCACTGCTTCTTCCAGCATTTGCGAATACAGATCAAAACCGATTGAATCAATAAAGCCATGTTGCTGCGCACCCAGTAAATTCCCCGCTCCGCGAATCGATAAGTCACGCATCGCAATTTTGAATCCTGATCCTAATTCCGTAAACTCTTTTACTGCTTGCAAACGCTGCTCTGCCACTTCCGTAAGAACTTTATCACGTTCATACATAAAGTACGCATAGGCAATACGATTGGAACGCCCTACACGCCCTCGCAGCTGATAAAGCTGGGAAAGACCCATACGGTCCGCATCGTGCACAATTAAAGTATTTACGTTCGGAATATCTACACCTGTTTCGATAATCGTTGTCGTGACAAGTACATCATACTCACCTTCGATAAACGATAAAATAACCGATTCAAGCTTTGCCTCCGTCATTTTACCATGCGCAAAGGCAACTCGTGCATCCGGAACAAGCATCTGAATTTCTTCTACTCTTCTTGTAATATCCTCTACACGATTATATAAATAAAATACTTGTCCACCGCGCGCCATTTCACGCTCGATTGCTTCACGTACAAGCGCGCCGTTATGCTCCATTACATACGTTTGGACAGGGAAACGGTTTTGCGGCGGTGTTTCGATAACCGATAAATCACGCACACCAACCATCGACATATGAAGTGTACGCGGAATTGGTGTTGCGGTTAATGTCAGCACATCGACATTCGTTCGAAGTTGCTTAATTTTTTCCTTATGCGTAACACCAAATCGCTGCTCTTCATCAACGATAAGCAAACCTAAGTCCTGATACACTACATCCTTGGATAAAATGCGGTGTGTACCGATCACTATATCCACTGTTCCTTCTTTTAGACCTTTTAACGTATCTGTCTGCTGCTTTTTGGAGCGGAACCGACTGAGCAGACCTACATTGATTGCATAGTCTTCAAAACGCTTCGAGATCGTTTCATAGTGCTGTTGCGCCAAAATGGTAGTCGGTACTAAGAAGGCAACTTGCTTGCCATCTAAAATGGCTTTAAATGCAGCTCGAATGGCAACCTCTGTTTTTCCGTATCCTACATCCCCGCAAACGAGGCGATCCATTGGACGTTCTCGTTCCATATCTTTTTTCACTTCAGCGATTGTGCGTAACTGATCTTCCGTCTCCTCGTATGGGAAAGCAGCCTCAAAGCTTCGTTGCTCATCGGAATCCGGAGAAAAGGCATAACCTTTTTCTGCTTCGCGCTTTGCATAAAGTTTGATTAGGTCATCCGCAATATCCTGGACCGCATTCGAAACTTTCTTATGGGTTTTCTTCCATTCCGTACCGCCCAGTTTATGAAGTTTCGGTTCTTTTTCACCTGATGGTACATAACGCTGAATCAGTTCGATTTGATCTACAGGTACATATAACTTATCGTCCTCACGGTAGCGTACATGCAAATAGTCTTGATGCGTGCCATTCACAACAAGTGTTTCAATGCCAATATATTTCCCGATCCCATGATGTACGTGAACAACATAGTCTCCTGATTTAATTTCAGTATAAGACTTGATTCGCTCAGCATTCGTCATCTGCTGCGGACGTGATTTTTTCTTTGCCTGCTGTTTAAAGAGCTCATCATCCGTGACAACCGCTATTTTCTGCAATGGCAGCTCGAAGCCTGAAGACAATGCCGTGTTAACTAAATAAATCCCCGGTGCATCAGCATAGCCGATTGTTGACGCAATATGATAGTCATCCAGTAAATTTTGCATCGCCTTTATCCGGCTTTCTGAACTGGCCGTAAATAGCACGACAAATTTCTCATGGGTCCAACGTTCAATTTCATTTTGCAGTAATGCAATTTGTCCATGGAATTGCTGCATCGGTTTACAGGAAATGTTGATAGTCTTTTTAAGAGTGACGCCTGCAAATGTTCTTGTAAATAATGCGAAATACATTTTCTGCTGTTTCAGCATTGAAAGCACTTCTTTTAACGAATGGGAGGGCTTTACATCATGAAGCATTTTGCCCGATTCGATCAATGAAATAAACCACTCGTTTTCTTCGCGTTCCCAAGCCTCCATCACTTCCTGAATGCGGCCCAATTCATCAAAGAGGACAAGGCCGTTCTCTTTGAAGTAATCACCCAAAAAATACGGCTGCTCAAATAACAACGAGCCATATTTTGCAATATGATCCGGCAGATGGCCAAGACGCAGCAGCTCAATATCATGTTGAATATTTTGCATGAGCAATTCCTGTGTTTCCTGTTTACGGACCTTTTTTAAGCTGGCTGCCAATGATACTTCAAGGCGTTCTGCAAGTTTTATACGTTCCTCTTTCGTTAAAAGCAGCTCTGTAGCAGGGAAAATTTGGATTTCATTTAATTTTTCAATCGAGCGTTGGTTATCGGCAGAAAAAGTACGGATCGAATCCACTTCCGTATCAAATAACTCAATACGGATCGGATCTTGTGCATATGGCGGATAAATATCCAAAATTCCGCCGCGCATTGTAAATTCACCTGGTGTTGTAACCATTTCACTTCTCGTATAGCCCATTTCAACAAGCTTATCCAGCCAAATATTGATGTCGACATCTTGGCCTAAAGAAGTTGAAAGTTCGTATCCAAGCCACTTTGAAGGTGCATTTAGCATGCTGCGCATACCTGCAACGGGAATAATATAGATACCGCGTTCCTGATTGACTAAACGCCCTAAAGTTGCAATACGCTGTGCACGCAGTTCATGGGAAGAAGTCGTCATATTCGCTGCGATAAATTCCTCAGCCGGGTAATAATGGACATGCCCTTCACCAACTAACGCAGTCAGATCATCTACTAATTTTTGTGCCTGCAGTAAATTTGAGGACACGATATAAATCGGTTTATTTGTCTCTTGATAGATTGTATGGATCAGAGCAGGTCTTGCACTTCCTGTTAACCCTGTAATAAGGTGATCGTTTGCTTGTTCTTTCTGAATTTGCTCTATCATATTATTAATCTGTTTATCTTTTATAAATATTTGATGTATCGTATCCACGTCTAGTCCCCCTTCTCTTTTTCGATAAATGAAAACGGAAATGGAAAAAGCCTTGGCGCAGTTTATGCGACCAAAGCAACTCCTTTACTGTAACCATCTTTTTAACGCATAGTAATCGGGAAACTGACGCAATGAATCTTCACAATGCTCACAAATGCTGTAAACGGTCGTTTCTCCACGCTCATTTTTCTTTATGAATTCATCGATTTCACCTATTTCAAACAAATGAAGCTTTTGAACCGTTTCTTCTGCATCGAAAGGCAAAGTACCAATCTCTACCTCACAATGTCTGCAGCGGTAGCGTACAGGCATCTCCCATGGCCTCCTTTAAACACTTATGTATATTAAAGTCTAACCATTTTTTGATTAATTTATGCGCCGTTAAATTTGTTCATCACTTCTAAAAACGGCTTTGCTAAAGCTGTCTCAACAGCATCGCAGCTCTTTTCGACAGCTTCTTTTACAATTGGCTGATCCTCATTTGAAAATTTGGCCAATACATAATCCGCAACTTTCATACCCGCTGGCGGGCGACTTACTCCGACACGGATTCGGTTAAATTCCTGTGTCCCCAAATGCTGAATTAATGATTTAATCCCATTATGTCCTCCAGCACTTCCTTTGCCACGTAATCTTAACTTACCCGTTTCCAGATCTAAATCATCATAAATAACAATAATATCTTCAATTTCTATATCAAAATAATCCATTAGAGGTCTAACACATTCTCCTGATAAGTTCATATATGTTAGCGGCTTCAATAAAATGACTTTTCCTTCAGGACGATGAACCGTTGCATACATACCATTAAATTTAGTTTGGTTTAATGGTGCATTCCATCGATTGGCTAATTCATCAATCACATCAAAACCTATATTATGGCGTGTATGTTCATATGGTTTTCCCGGATTTCCTAAACCAATAATTAATTTCACTAGTAATCGCATCCTTTTTCTCTGATCGCCTTTATTTTATCATATATGCTTCTGAAAAGTATGTATCGTCCTCTAGTATTGTGCCAATGATTTCTCGCGCATTTTCCTTACAATGAAGAGCACTAAAAAGCCTACTGCTGCAAAAAAGCGAACTGCTGTCGATAAATACATCGCCGTTTCCATCGAGTACGTTTCGAGCAGCCAAATTCCAATTTGCGGGGAAGAAAACGCAACGACGGCAAGCAGCACATTATATGTTGTTATACAATATGTGCGGACCTCCTGCGGTGAATTTTCCAGCAGTAAATTAAACAATATTAAAACCGTTCCTGAAACAAACAGTCCGGAAAGAAAAGACATCGCAACTAAATAATAAAGGTTTGTCGATAAAACCATCAGTAATGGTGCTGTCGACATCCCAAAGGCAACCCAGACGAATACACTCATGTTACCGTATTTTTGAGACCATTTACGCCAAAGTGAAAATGAAAAAATTTGGGCAATCATATTTGCAACATTGAACATACTAATCCAGAAGATTGTCGCTTCCGCATAACGAACATTATAAATATTAAAAACACCCCAAGCCATTTGCCAGCCAAAGTTAAAAACAAGCGCAACAATTAAAAACAGGACATATTTATTGTTTTTAAAAATCGACCAGTCCATTGCACGGTTCTTTTCCAAATTACGCTCACGCACGGGTTCATCATGCTTCAATAAAAAATACAGTTCAACAACCCCGACAACAAACGTAAACATAAATAGCACTTGATAAGCTATCCGATTAGCGGTCATATCTTTCATAACAATACCGATTGTTAATGTAACAAATAGGCCAACTACTGTCAGCAAGCGATTACGGTCACTGAAAAACTGGGCTCTCCGTGATTCTTCGATAATACTGCCGATAAAAGACTGCCAGCCCATATTGGCCATCGTATTCGGTACACTCATTGCAGCAATCAGGCCCAGCAGCAACCATGAACCAAAACTACCCGGTACATAACTAATAAAGGCAATGAGCAGGAAAACAAAGCGTGCTGTTAATATGGAAAAAGCAACAAGCCTTTTTTGCTCGAATGCACGGTTTAGTAAAATCGCAGCAGGCAATGTCATTAACAGTGTAATTAGCGGCGGCAAAGAACTGATCAGCCCGACCTGATAGTTTGTCGCACCAAGAATCGTCATTGCAAAAATCGGAATGTAGCTGCTTGAAGTATTTTGTGCAACAGCAGATGCCATTCCGTGATAAATACTCATTTTTTCATTATGTGTTCTCATAAAGACCTCTAATTTTTCTTAATATTTACTCATCTCCCTATTATTATACTGATTTTCTTTCGGATGTCGAAGTATTTTTTAAACACTAAAAAACCGCTCTATATAATAGAGCGGCCTGTCCAATTGCTTAATCTTCTCTACCTGGTTTTTCAGGCGATAATTTTTCTCCCGTTGCATCAAGATCATCGGCTGTTACATTTTCCGCATTTGCATCAACATCTTCAACTGGTGCTGCTGGCGGTGTTACTGTTGCTAATGTATAGTCGTCATTATCTACAATCGTAAACGCTGTAAATTGATCACGAACATTACCCACAGATAACGATTCACCAACTGCTAATTCGGATACATCGATTTCTATAGTGTCTGGAATTTCACTTGGTTTCACTTTAATTTTCAATGTATGGTTCGGTTGAGTAATTACTCCACCTTCTTTTACACCAACTGAAGTTCCGATAAATACGATTGGAACATCCACTTCAAGTTCTTCTTTCATATTGATAGCAAGGAAGTCAACGTGCTTCACATGTCCTTTTAGTGCATCACGTTGGATATCAGTAAGTACTGCATTGACTCTTTTCCCGCCTACTTCAATTTTAAACACACTTGTTGAACCATATGTTTGAACTGCTTTAGCAGTGTCTCTATAATCCAACGAAATTGGTGTTGTTTCAGTTTCATAGCCATACAGCACACCTGCCAGTTGGCCTTCATTTCTTAGTTGGGTTAATATCGAACGTTTCCCAGTTTCTCGCTTCGTTGCTTGTAATACTGTAGTCATATTCCATCGTCCCCCTTAAATAATTATACAAAGATACATTTACCCTACCTTTGTCCACCCTAAACATAATCAATTGTCAGATTTTTTGCAAATATTTGCTTATAAAAATACAAAGACATAAAAAAACAGCCTAGGAAATAATATTCCTAAGCTGTTTTGCATTTGATTAATCGAATAATGTACTAACAGATTTATTTTCGTAAATACGAGAGATTGCATCTGCCATTAACTTCGCAACTGATAACTGTTGAATTTTTGGAGAAAGTTTTTCTTCAGATAACTGAATTGTGTTTGTTACAACTAATTCTTTAATCGGAGAATTTTCAATACGCTCAATTGCCGGACCTGATAATACAGGGTGTGAACAACATGCGTAAACTTCTTTAGCACCGCTCTTAATCAATGCCTCTGCACCAATCGTAATCGTACCTGCCGTATCGATAATATCATCGATTAAAATACATACTTTACCATCTACATTACCAACAATGTTCATTACTTCTGCCACGTTTGGTTTTGGACGGCGCTTATCAATAATTGCGATCGGAGCTTTTAAACGCTCTGCCAATTTACGCGCACGAGTTACACCACCATGGTCTGGAGAAACAATAACCAATTCCTCTTCATTGAATCCTTTTGTTCCGAAATGTTCAGCAAGCAGTGGTACAGCCACTAAATGGTCGATTAAAATATCAAAGAAACCTTGAATTTGAGGTGCATGTAAATCCAATACGATTACACGAGTTGCACCGGCAGTTTCAAGTAAGTTTGCTACTAATTTAGCAGTGATTGGTTCACGCGCTTTTGCTTTACGGTCTTGACGTGCATAGCCATAGTATGGCATAACAACGTTTACTGTACGAGCAGATGCACGTTTAACAGCATCAATCATAATTAAAAGTTCCATTAAATGCTCATTAACAGGGGCAGAAGTAGATTGAACGATAAATACATCCATTCCTCGAATACTTTCTTCAATGCTAATTTGGACTTCTCCATCACTGAAGTGTTTAACAGATGATTTTCCTAGTTCTAGACCCATTTCATCGGCAATCTCTTTAGCAAGGGGATTGTTGGAATTTAATGAGAAGATTTTTAATTTTGAGTCAGCGTATTGATACGGCATGATGGCCTCCTGTATTTTAGTTAATTTTATTTTGAATTTAATTTACTCACATAGCCTAATTTGTTTTCCTGACGAGCACGTGCAATTGCCAATGCATCTTCCGGTACTTCTTTAGTAATTGTCGATCCCGCAGCAATGAAAGAACCTTTTTTCAATGTTACCGGAGCAACTAAGTTTGAATTACATCCAATGAATACATCGTCTTCAATAGTTGTTTTATATTTGTTTTTACCGTCATAGTTAACAGTGATTGAACCACAGCCAATATTTACGTTACTGCCGACTTCCGCATCGCCGATATAGCTTAAATGAGACACTTTTGTATCATCACCTAGCGTACTCTTCTTCACTTCAACGAAATTACCGATTTTCACATGGTTTCCTAATGAAGATTCCGGACGTAAATGTGCAAACGGACCTACTGCTGTTTCGTTGCCGACTTGGCTGTCTAGCACGACTGAACTATGAATCGTTGTTGCATTTCCAATTTGACTGTTCACAATATGACTATTCGGGCCAATTTTACAATATTCGCCAATAACCGTTTTTCCTTCGATGATCACTCCAGGTAAAAGAACCGTGTCACTGCCGATTACTGCGTCTGCACTAATATGTGTAGAATTCGGATTAATAATCGTTACACCATTGCGCATATGACGTTCGTTAATACGCGCACGCATTAGCTCTTCTGCCTGAGACAGTGCAAAACGATCATTTACGCCAAGCGTTTCATCGAAGTTTTCTGTTACATAAGCTGCAACTGTTTCACCTTGCTTTTGTAAAATTTCAATAACATCAGGCAAGTAGAATTCACCTTGTGCATTTTCATTTTTTACGAGCTTAAGTGCTTCAAACAGCGCTTCATTATCAAAGCAGTATGTGCCTGTATTAATCTCTTTTACAAGCTGCTGTTCAGATGTAGCATCTTTTTGTTCAACAATTTGTGACACTTGTCCATGTTCGTCACGTAAAATACGACCATAGCCAGTCGGGTCTTCTGTAACCGCTGTCAAAATAGTAGCTTTTGCATTTTGAGATGCATGTTGATCAAGCAGGGCCTGCATTGTTTCAGGGCGAATTAAGGGAGTATCACCACATACGACAAGTGTAGTTCCGCTAAGTCCGCTTAAAATCGGCTCAGCTTGCTGAACTGCATGTGCTGTACCTAGTTGTTCTTCCTGTAAAACATACTCACTCTTATTTCCAAGAGTTTCTTTTACCAGCTCCGCGCCATGTCCTACAACAGATACGACACGCTCGACATTTAATGAGCTGATATGGTCGATTACATGTTCCACCATTGGCTTTCCGCATACTGGGTGAAGCACTTTATATAATTTGGACTTCATTCGTGTACCTTGACCAGCCGCTAGCACGACCGCAAAAATATTCGTCATATTACAAGTCCTCCATTTTAGCTCATTTTCTCTTATGACTATAAAGCAATTTCATAATCTTTTCAAGGTATTCAGACTTGACAAATGTTTGAATTTAAAATATCTATATTAGTTTGACACAATTTCTTTTGTGTACTAATTCAGCAAAATTTAACGTTAAAAAGTAAATAATCAGTATATTTTCGAACATATTCTCATTTTATTTTTCTGTTATAGAACATTTCTGCATAAAAAATAATTCATAAAAAAAAAGAGCCTCCTCATATGAGTGACCCTAATTTATATTAAACATTCACTTCTTCAAGCTCCAAAGTTTCCTCTGTATTTTCCTCAGCAGATGCATGGAAAGCTTCCAAAACGATTTCCTGAATTTTATTGCGCGTATTCGAATTAATCGGATGTGCAATATCGCGGAATTCGCCATCTGGTGTTCTTTTGCTAGGCATAGCTACAAATAAACCAGTATTCCCATCAATTACACGAATATCGTGGATGACAAATTCATCATCTAGTGTAATTGAGGCAATTGCACGCATACGTCCTTCTGTTTGAACACGTCGTAATCTTACGTCAGTAACTTCCATTATTTATACCCCCTGTAGTTTGATGCGTAGTTTTTAGTATTCGGGATGAAAGATTATATTCCTTCTATCATCCAGTAAATTTCTAAAAATACATCATTTATCAATAGAATACAATATAATGTAATTTTTTTCTATCTACAATTTTTATAATTATTAAAATAAACTAAATATTCTACTTATTTATATGAATTTTCTTAATAAATGCCGGAAATAGAGTCGAAATATTTTCTTAATAAAAAAAATCCACGTCTTTTCTAAAATTAGAAAGCCGTGGATTTAAGCTATAAACTAGATTATTCAAAATTACAACTAAGAAATTATTATTTTACTAATGCAATGACTTCAATTTCAACTTTTACATCTTTTGGTAAACGAGCAACTTCTACTGCAGAACGAGCTGGTTTGTGCTCTCCAAAATGGCTTGCATACACTTCATTCATTATAGCGAAATCATTCATATCTTTCATAAATACTGTTGTTTTAACTACTTGGTTTAAAGAAGAACCGGCTGCTGCCAAAACAGCTTTTAAGTTTTCGAATACTTGATTTGTCTGTACTTCGATATCGCCTTCCACAAGTTCCCCTGAAGCTGTCAGTGGAATTTGACCTGAAGAATAAAACATGTTATTTACTACAATACCTTGTGCATATGGACCAATTGCTGCTGGTGCATTTGTTGTTGAAACTGTTTTCATTTTAATTTCTCTCCTTTTGAAAAAAATTACCTTCACTTAATGCAATTGTGCGATCTTTCTCATTTACTTCCTGTAGTTTTACTAAAGAATAGTAATCATCTACTAATGAAACATCAGCATGCTGTGTTTCTACTAATACAGCAATACCTGCCAACTCACATTCGAATTCTTCCAGTAAGTTTTTCATACCGTTCATCGTGCCTCCGACTTTCATGAAATCGTCGGTAATTAATACACGCTGGCCACTTTTCATACTACGTTTTGATAAAACCATCGTTTGAATACGACGAGAAGATCCTGATACATAATTAATACTCACCGTTGAACCTTCAGTCACTTTGCTGTCACGACGGACAACAACAACCGGGACATTTAAATGTCTTGCAATCGCATGTGCAATTGAAATTCCCTTTGTTGCTACGGTCATAATGACATCAATTTTACGATCTGCAAACACGCTCGCAAATACTTTACCTACGCGATTCATCAATTCCGGATTTCCTAAAAGATCCGTCATAAATAAATAACCACCGGGTAATAGTCGATCGGATTGACTAAGTTCTCCCATAAATTCCCCAATTATATCACGAACTTCTTGTTCCGCCATTTTAGGGATATATTTAACACCGCCTGCTGCTCCAGGTACGGTAATTAAAAGCCCAATTCCTTTTTCTTCGAATGTTTCCTTTACAATTGTTAAATCTTCACTGATTGAAGACTTTGCAGAACTGTAAAGCTCAGAAAAATAAGTTAGCGGGATCAACTGATGTGGATGCTCAAGTAGATAATAAGTCATATCTACAAGGCGTTCACTGCGCTTCCATTTCATGCGACCCTCTCCTAAACATTAATTATTAAAATACGAATATTTAATAGTCAAATTACCATAATTATACGTATTTATGCAAGTGGATTTCGTTCCCCTAACATACGTACTACGTAAACTTCCTCACAAAAACCACGTAATCCATTATAAATCCGGCTGACACGTGCTTCATTTTCCACTAGCCCAAATACTGTCGGACCACTGCCGCTCATCAGTACCGCGTCGGCACCAAAGCGCTGCATTTGTTCTTTAATTGTTATTACTTCCGGATGAAGCTTAAATGTTACAGTTTCCAAAACATTTCCAAGTGAGTTGCACATTAGCTCATAATCTTCCGTTTCAATTGCCTTAATCATTTCTTTCGTGTTTGGATGTTGTAGCCCGTCTATATTGAGTCCACCGTATACATCTGCTGTCGATACGCCAATTTTCGGTTTGGCCAAAACGACCCAGCAAGTTGGAGGTGCGGATAGTTCTTTAATCTTTTCTCCGCGCCCTGTAGCCAATGCTGTACCGCCATAGACGCAGAATGAAACATCCGAACCAATTTTTGCTCCATGTTCCGCCAGCTCGTCCAACGTTAAATTCAGATCCCAAAGCTCATTTAAACCGCGCAATGTAGCCGCTGCATCACTGCTTCCACCAGCTAGACCCGCCGCTATAGGAATTTGCTTCTCAATTGAAATGGTTACGCCTTCTTTAATACTGTATGTATTTTTTAAAAGCTCTGCTGCCTGATAAGCAAAATTCCGCTGATCGTCCGGAACAAAATTATCTGTCGAAACAATTTTAATTTGGCCATCTGCTCGTGATTCCAGTCCAATTCGATCGGCCAAGTCGACCGTTGTCATAATCATTTCCACTTCATGATATTGATCTGGTCGTTTATAAAGCACATCGAGTGTTAAGTTAATTTTTGCGGGTGCTTTTACGTATAACATTAAAAATTCCTCCTACTGTATAAGGCACGCATAGTATGTAATACGCGATTAAAATTCTATTGCCCCTATTTTACCATACGAAAGCCGTGTATTATGCACATAAACATTCACTTTTCTATGCAAATTACCGTTAAAAAATGCTCGCCGGATAATCCAGTAGTTAGAGTTTCTATGTAAGCTATGTAAAATGCTTAACTACAATTAAAATAACACCACCGTAAGCGAGAACCTACGATGGTGCCATCTTTGTGTCAACTTATTTTTGGTTATTCTGCGATTGTCTAGCCAAGTTTTCCTGAGCCATTTCAACCGCACGTCTTACCATGTTTCCTGCATCACGAGCTTTAATACCGCCCCAACCCTCACGTTGAACTACGTCGTAAAATCCAAGTTCTTTTGCAATCTCTTCCTTTAGACGACTCGACATGATTTTTTGTCTTGCCATGCAAAAAACCTCCTTTTCGTTGACGCTTTTAGCATGTGCAAAAAAGAAAAAAACACTCACTTTAAATGAGCGCTTTTTTTAAAATATTAAAATAAGTACTAGAAAAACTATTTGATGGTAGCTACAGCATCATCTAAAAAAGTAATCTCTACTGCTTCAGTAAGTATATCTGTGTAACTGTAAGATACGCGTTTACACGCATTATCTTCCTGCTTTAGTTCAATGACGAACACCGCATGGTAAGTGTCACTTAAGACGCCTTCGCATTCAATCGTTTTCTTGCGACCACCATTTGCTTTTAATTGCAAACGTTTACCCAAATGACTATCTAATGATTTTTTAATGTCTGCTAACGTTTTTGGCATTTTTGCATACACCTCACTATAAAACAGTATACCATGATGTAGTTAAAATGTCAATAAAATATAATATTTTATCACCGGGATACAGAGTCGTCAACTTTTTTCTTAAGATTTCTTAAAATTTTTTAATGTAATTTCATTTTATTGTCGTACACAAAAGGTTGGATATAAGCAGTCCGCTAATTTTCCGAATTCTTGGATCGACAATGTTTCACCACGGCGTGATGGTTCAATTCCAGCTTCTTCTAACGCTTTTAAAATAAGTTCTTTATTTTGCTTTCCATTTACAAGTCCGTTTTGTAAATTGTTCAATATTGTTTTACGACGCTGCGCAAAAGATGCACGGGATACTTCAAATAAAAAGTCCTCATCAATTACTTTCACCGGCGGATTCTCATGTTTGATTAAGCGGATGACAGCTGAATCTACATTCGGCTGTGGCATAAAAACGGTTTTCGGTACTACCATCGCGATTTCCGCCGTTACATAATATTGAATGGCAATTGATAAAGATCCATATGCCTTCGTACCCGGTTTTGCAGTAATACGGTCCGCTACTTCCTTCTGCATCATCACGACAAAGCCGCGGATCGGTAAACGATCGTTTAAAAGTTTCATTAAGATCGGCGTTGTTACATAATAAGGTAAATTAGCCACAACCATAATATCTTCAATACCTGGCATTTCTTCTTCGATTACTTTTACAACATCCGCTTTTAAAATATCCGAATGAACAATTTTTACATTGTCATAAGGACTTAATGTATCCTCCAGAACAGGTAAAAGGCGCTGATCGATTTCAAACGATACGACTTTTTTTGCTTCGCGGGCCAGATGCTCTGTCAAAGCACCAATTCCCGGCCCGACTTCAATCGCTCCACTATTTTCCGTTAAATTAGCGTGGCTGACGATATTACGTAAAATATTCGGGTCGATTAAAAAGTTCTGCCCTAGGCTCTTTTTAAATGAAAATCCGTATTTTTCTAAAATTTCTTTTGTACGTACCGGTGTAGCAATGTCTTTATGCATGCATATCCTCCTGATCTAATTGCGAAATTGCCTCTGCAAACTGCTCGATTGTAATTTGAAACATCATCAACCGTTTATGAAGCTGTTTACCATTTGTCATACCTATATTTAAAATTTCACCTAACTGGTCACGCCGTTTTTTTGATTGCGGGTGTCCTATCAGTTTAGCTGTCATTAAATCTTCCAGTGTAATTTTTTCTTCAATTTGTGAATCCGCCAATGTATAAACATTGCTTAACGCTTCACGGATATCTTCATCGTTTGCGTGTTCAATACCTAACCCTTTGCCATTTTTGGCAATTGTTTTCGCCTTTGCTAAAAACGCATGCTTCACACCTGGTATCCGCTCTTCTATAATCGCGCGAATACGGCGGCCTGGATAATCCGGGTCAGTGAATACAATGACGCCTCTTTTTTTCTGGGCATGTGCAATACGGCGCAGCACTTCATCTGAAATGGCAGAGCCGTTAGTTTCGATAGTATCTGCTCCTGTTGCACGCTTAATCGCTGTTGTATCGTCTTTTCCTTCTACAACTATAATCTCTTGTATATCCAAGAAACGTTCCTCATTTCCAACATAGTCTTTCGCTATTTTACCATAGATTGTACTTTGTTACCGCTGTGCTAACTTCAAGAACAAAAGTGCTCAAGCGCCCGTTTAGCTCCGAGTGGGCAAAACGCCACATCCATGTGGCATGCCCCCAATGACTCACGTCGTGTGAGCCGCAAGACTAGGAGGGCCCGACGCAAAAGTAAACGCTTCACCACTTTTGCACGAGGGACCTAATGGTGCGAGGAGCTGGCGATTTAGCCTAGACGGGGACAAAACTTTCTTACAAAGTTATACCCAATGCTAAAATCTATATTTCCTTCACAATGAAAAAAGCTCCCTCGCCATCAGTCAAAAAGCGAGAAAGCCGTATATACATTTTGGATTGTTAATCAATGAAGATAAAATTTATTTAAGTACTTTAATACGTACTTTTTTACGTCCCCAGCTCTTTGCTTTGGACGTTGTCGGTACTAAAACATCGATTTTATTACCTTTTATAGCACCGCCTGTGTCAGCAGCTACAGCATTCCCGTAACCTTCAACCCATACTTTTGTTCCTAATGGGATAATTTTAGGGTCTACTGCAATGACTTTCATATCCGGATTTGCGCGCAGGTTAAGACCTGCTGCCGAAATACCCGAGCAGCCTGCACAATTTGGTGTATATGCTGTTGCAGTTACATAAAACTCTTTCCCGGAACTCGGTTCACTAGAACGGGAAACGTTTGCAGTGACAACTTTTGTCCCTACAGATACAACTTTTGTTTTTGGTTTTTCAATTACCGTTTCAGAAGCAAGCTTTTTCGAGACGACTTTTCCGTTCTCTTTAACGATAGCGTATGTACGCTCTACCTTACCTTTTTTACCTTCTGAAACAACCTTTTCTTTGCCCTTTAATAAAGAAGAATCATTTTTCTTTTCAATTGCGAAATCTACTGATTCTTCCACTACATCGGTAACCTTTTCTACGCGAACAACTGCGATTTTATCATTTGGAGCAATAACTTCTTCCAAACCTTTGTCGACACGATCCGATTCACCTAATTGAACCTCTTGTTGTTTTAAAAAGTTAGCGACCGTAGTCGAAGTGGACCATACTTGTCTCTCTTTTTTGCCATCGACAAGCGTTAACTGAAACGCTTTTTGAATATCGATTTTGTTATCGGCTCCTACTTCTGTATCCAAGCTTTGTGATACAAGATCATGCTCTGTTACTTCAATATTTGCTTCTTCCAAAATGTTCTTCACTACATTTTCAGTTGTCCAAACTTTAGACTGATTTCCATCAACTGAAATTACTACTTCTTTTGCCTGTTCCCATTCTATTGACATTCCACTATCAATACTGGTACTCAGTGAGGGTGATACTTTATCATATTTTGTATAATCTATATTTTGAGCTGTCAGAAGCTCATCAACCGTAGTTGCGTGTGTATAAATTTTTGTGGTCTCTCCGTCTGCTGTTAACATAACGGGAGTTTTAGTTCCGTGATATAGAACAAATGCAATTACAGATACAAACAGGACTACAGAAAGAATTCGGACCCCTGTTTGCTTACTCCTCAATGATCCTAAGAACTGGCTTTTCATGGATTGATTTGACATGAAAATAACGCCTCCTTAATACAAAGTTGGATTATACGTACTAGTTTTCCTACTGTCAATAAAAAAGAATTTATCAAAAATTGGGCATTTTGCTTGAACTCGTACTGCAACTAGTATTGGAGGCGACTTATCATGGTAAACCTTCTGCACGTTGAAATATCATCTTAACGCAAAAGTCCTGAATCTATTTCTGCCGTTATTTTGATAGTTTCATCATTGAATTTTAAAAAAGCGCTTTGCATTTTCCGTTGTTTTATACGCAACTTCTTCCACAGGCAATTCCTTCAGACGAGCAATCTCCTCTGCCACTAACGTAACGAATGCCGGTTCATTTCGTTTTCCTCGAAATGGATGGGGCGCTAAATACGGCGCATCTGTTTCAATCAGCAAATGTTCCAGTGGAATTTCTGCCGCGACTTCTTTTGGCTGACGTGCATTTTTAAATGTAACTGGTCCTCCAAGACTAATCATGAAATTCATGTTTATGCATTCGCGAGCTGTTTCAACACTACCGCCGAAACAATGCATAATCCCGCCTACAGCAGCTGCGTTTTCCTCTTGTAAAATCCGCACGACATCCCCTGTTGCATCGCGATTATGAATAATAATTGGTAATTCGAGTTTTTTTGCCAATTGGATTTGCTTACGGAACCAATACTGTTGAACATCTTTCGGAGATTTATCCCAGTAATAATCCAGTCCTGTCTCACCAATCCCGACAACTTTAGGGTGCTGTGCCAGTTGTTCGATCCAGTTTAAATACTCATCTGTACAATCAACTGCATCTACCGGGTGCCAACCAATTACTGCATAAATAAAATCATAATCTTCTATTAGCTGCATCGCGCGCTCTATCGTTTTTTTGTCAAATCCGATTACAACCATCTTTTCTACATTGGCTTCAATAGCACGGTCAATTACTTCCTGTAAATCCTCATCATACTGATCTGCGTTTAAATGGACATGTGTATCTATAAATGTGCTCATCTTCATTTCTCCTATCGTGTATTGTACTCATTGGTCATATTTCTTAGTTTTCAGTATTATTACATATAGGTTACAAAATACATATTTATTATTGTATAAGTGTTATAAAGTGGGGAGTTAAGTCCCAAAAAGCCACTTAAAATCCTTTTTCAACCAAATATAAATTATATTAAAATAGTTTTATTGTAATACTATTTTTAAAATAATGAAAAAGTCTGCTGAACTCTTCTGGTCCAACAGACTCTTTTCACATTACTTCACTTGTGCACCATTTGCTAATTTCGGATCAACAGTGGCTAATGTTAAAACTCCGTCATGTGAGCCTGCTAAAATCATCCCTTGAGATAATTCGCCGCGTAACGTAACAGGTTTTAAATTGGCAACGACAATTACCTTTTTACCGATAAGTTCTTCCGGTTTGTAATGCTCTGCAATACCCGATACAACTTGACGTTGTTCATAACCTAAATCAACCTGAAGCTTTAATAACTTCTTAGCTTTCGCAACTGGTTCACATGCTACTACTGTTGCAACACGTAAATCTACTTTCATGAAATCGTCAATTGTAATTTCTTCTGTATCCGGTGCTTCAACCGTTGTTGTTTCCTCTTCCTGTACTGTTTTTACAGAGCTCTGCATTTGCTCACGAATGTAAGCAACTTCCACTTCTGTATCAAGGCGTGGGAAGATTGGAGTTCCTTTTTCTGCAACTTTTATGTTTTTCGGAATAACATTACCGAATGTTTCAATTGTGTCCCAATGTAATGATTTTTCATCAAGACCTAATTGTTCAATAATTTGTTTTGGCGCATTTGTCATAAATGGCTGTATCATAACTGCAATATGACGTAAGCTTTCTGCCAAATTATTCATAACAGCGGCAAGTTTATTTTTGTCAGATTCCTCTTTTGCCAATACCCATGGAGAAGTTTCATCAATATATTTATTTGTGCGTGAAACTAATGACCATATTTCAGAAAGTACGACACTAAACTGCATTTTTTCCATACTTTCTTCATATTTAACACGTACATTTTCAGCATGTTCTTTTAATGCTGCATCATATTGTGTTGCTTCCAAGTTTTCAGTAGGAATTACCCCATCGAAATACTTATTCATCATGGAAACTGTTCTATTTAAAAGATTTCCTAAATCGTTTGCCAAGTCGAAATTTGTACGCTCAACAAATGATTCAGGTGAAAATACGCCATCTTGACCAAATGGCAGCTCACGCAATAAGAAATAACGTGTTGCATCTAAACCATATCGCTCGATTAACATTTCCGGATACACGACATTCCCTTTAGATTTCGACATTTTTCCGTCTTTCATCATAATGAAACCGTGTGCAAAAATTTTCTTAGGTAATGGTAAATCCAATGCCATTAAGAAAATCGGCCAGTAAATTGTATGGAAACGAACAATATCTTTCCCTACTACATGGACATCTGCCGGCCAGTATTTATTGAATAGTTCTTCATTGTCAGAACCGTATCCTAATGAAGTAATATAGTTCGATAATGCATCGACCCATACGTAAATAACATGTTTAGGATTCCCTGGTACTTTAATTCCCCAGTCAAATGATGTACGGGATACAGATAAATCTTCCAAACCCGGTTTAATGAAGTTATTGATCATTTCATTTTTGCGAGATTCCGGCTCGATAAATTCTAAATTATTTTCATAATAAGCAAGCAGGCGGTCTGCGTATTTCTTCATATTAAAGAAATATGACTCTTCTTTAACTTTTTGCACATCTCGTCCACAATCCGGACACTTTCCATCGACTAATTGCGTCTCAGTATAATAAGACTCACAAGGTACACAATAAAGTCCTTCATACTCGCCTTTGTAAATGTCGCCGTTGTCTAAAAATTTCCGGAAAATTTTCTCTACAGACTCTTTATGACGTGTTTCAGTGGTTTGAATAAAGTCATTATAGGAAATATCCATAGTATTCCATAATTTTTTGGCGCCTTCTGCAATCTCATTTACATAATCTTGTGGATGCATATTAGCTTCTTGTGCTTTTTCCTGAATTTTTTGTCCGTGTTCATCCATGCCTGTCAAAAAACGGACATCAAATCCTTTTAAACGCTTATATCGCGCTATTGCATCAGATGCAACCGTCGTATATGCAGTACCGATATGGAATTTTCCACTCGGGTAATAAATTGGGGTTGTTATATAGAATGTTTGTTGTTCACTCACGAAAGTGCCTCCATTTGTTTGTTAAGTATAATCCTTATTCTAACGAAGTACGAAAATTGTTTCAATGAAAGTTTATTGGATTTCAGTTTTGTCGAAAAATCTAAACTAATTCTTGGTAATTGTTTAAATCTTTCCGACTATTCGAAATATTCTATAGTAAATATTTTTTATAATTTCCTTAAAAAGTACAAATATGACAAAAAAGTTTCTTAAACGAAGGAAATATGAATGCTAAATTATTGACGTTTATGGTATTAATTGTTATGATTTTAACTAGATCAAGATGAATGTCGAATTTTGACGAATTTAAATAACTTTTTTTATATAGGAGGAAATATTAATATGAAATCAACAGGTATCGTACGTAAAGTAGACGAATTAGGACGTGTAGTAATTCCAATCGAATTACGCCGTACATTAGGTATTGCAGAAAAAGACGCTTTAGAAATCTATGTGGATGACGACAAAATCATCTTAAAAAAATATATGCCTAACATGACATGTGCAGTAACTGGTGAAGTTTCTGATGAAAACATGCGTTTAGTAGGCGGTAAATTAATCTTGTCTTCTGAAGGTGCAGAAGCATTAATGAAAGAAATTCAAGAAAACTTAAAGAAATAATAACACTTATTTAAACAACTGAAGCGGTTACGCGTTCACTAGTTTATGTAATGCAAAGTATTATTTTACCAAATATAAAAAGCGTTGAAAAGTATGTTGACTTTTCAACGCTTTTTTATTGGTGATATGCCTGATAAACATCACGTTTTGGCAAGTTTCGTAACTTAGCCACTTCTTTAATGGCTTCCTTTGAAGATATTTGAGTTTCTTCTATTATATAAGTAACATGCTCTTTCAATGACATTGTCGTCCAATACGCTTCTTCTTCATCGATTTCATCTGAAGTATTGCCTTCCAGCACGATACAAAATTCACCGCGAATTTCATTTTCACTTGCCCATACAATCGCTTCTTCTATTGTACCTCGTAAAAACTCTTCAAACTTCTTCGTTAGCTCCCGCGCCAATGTAATTTTGCGATCACCTAATACGAGCTGCAAGTCTTTTAATGTTTCCTTTAAACGATGTGGTGCTTCATAAAAGATCAACGTCTCTTCTCGTTTCGCCAATTTTTCCAGCTGTTCTCGACGGTCCTTTTTATTTCGCTTTAAAAAGCCGAAGAAATAAAATGGCTGTGGGGAAAGACCGGATGCAATTAATGCGGTTAAAGCAGCGTTTGCTCCAGGAATTGGTACGACAGCAAATCCTTCAGCAATTGCTTTTACGACAATATCTGCACCAGGATCCGAAATACATGGTAAACCTGCATCACTTACTAATGCGATGGATTTCCCTTCTTGTAAATAGCCAAGCAGTTTCTCGCCGCCTACTTCAATATTATGCTCATGATAACTAATGAGCGGTGTTTGAATATCGAAATAATTACATAGCTTTTTCGTATTGCGCGTATCTTCTGCAGCAATAATATCGACTTCTTTTAAAATACGCAGTGCACGCATCGTCATGTCTTCTAAATTGCCAATAGGTGTCGCTACTAAATACAGGCAGCTTCCTTGTTCATGCTGGCTACTTTTTTGTGAGTTCATCTGTAGCACTCCTTATATACTTTATTTTTTGGGGACGTTTTAATTGTTTAAATGCATATTCAGCGGACATTGCCTGCTGTTTTGTTTCAAATGTTTCAAAATAGATACACGTTACCGGAATGCGTGCCCGTGTATATTTTGCCCCTTTACCTGCATTATGTGCTGCAATTCGCTTCTCTAAATTATTCGTATAGCCAGCATATAGTGATTCATCACGACACTCTAATACATAAAAGTAATGCTTAGTTTCCATCTCCATATAAAAGTGCCCTCACTTCTGGCGTATACTCATTGTTATCCTCATACACGTATAATGGAGGCAACACTTTTAAATCCGGCTTGCCGTCTTTAATTGCTTCAATCAGTAATGTATTTGCCTCTTTCCCGCGTTTTGGATAGACAAACTGTATGCGCTTTGGCTCCAGCCGGTTTGCGCGCATTGCACTGACAATATCCAAAAGCCTGCCTGGTCTGTGTACAAAGGCTGCCTTTCCGCCTTGTTTTAATAGACGACTTGTTGCTTCGATTGCCTCATCAAGCGTTAAATACAGCTCATGTCTCGCAATCGCATAGTGCTCGCTTATATTTTTTTCACTTAACTCATGCGCCAAAAAATAAGGAGGATTGCATGTGACAACATCGTACTTTTCAATACCAAGTGTTCCAGGCGCATCTTTCACGTCACCAAGCTGCATGTCGATTTGTTGCGTCAAATTATTGTATGCAATACTGCGTGTTGCCATATCATGCAGGCGTGGCTGTAATTCTACACCTGTAATTTTTGCATTTGTCCGTGCACTCAGAAACAATGGGATTACCCCATTTCCTGAACATAAATCAATAATATGTCCTTTATTTTTCGGGATTTGTACAAATCGCGCCAATAATACTGCATCCAATGAAAACGAAAAGACGGATGGGCTTTGAATAATTCTTAAATCTTCCGCCAGTAAATAATCTAATCGTTCATCATCCTTCAACCATTGCTCCACTCTTAAATCCTCCACTTAACTGCTATTTTAACCAGTCTTTTCTAAACAAAAGACTGATATCTACTTTAGCAGATTCAGCCTTTTGTTTTTAACCATTTTGTTTATTTAAAAATGATAGACAGAACAAACAATCTTCACCTTTACGCGAGCTTCCAAAATGTACATGACATACGTGGAAGCCTTCATTATAAAGCCTTGCTAAATTATCGTAACCTTCGCCAATATCTACTGGTTCTTTTTTCAGCTCTTCCACTCGTTTACTTGCAGTTGCTTCATTCGCTAATAGTTCTTCCAAGCGCGTACGTAGGTGAAGGTTTTCTGTTTGAAGCGTCTGATGCTCCTCCATCATATGCGCAACAAATTGCTTAAGTGCGCTAAATTGCTGTTGCATTGATTCAAGCTGTTGTTCGAACTCCATAACAGTATCCAAAAAATTACGGTCCTTCACTCAAGCCACCCCATTAATTTCTATCTATATCAGATTTTTCTCATATTGCATAAGCTCTTCAAGCGTATATTCAACCATACGCTCCTGCTTAGTCAAATATACTTGAATGAGTCGCTCTAATACATTTAATCCGACGACTTTGCCTTCGCCTTCTGGTGTCATTGATAAATCACCGATGTCCGGCATACCTTCTTTTGCAATTTCATAATCATCATTTTCGTATTTTAGACAACACATTAAACGTCCGCATAAACCGGAGATTTTTGTCGGATTCAGCGATAAATTCTGGTCCTTTGCCATTTTAATCGACACAGGCTCAAAATCGCCTAAAAATGTCGAACAGCAAAGCATTCTTCCACATGGACCAATTCCACCGAGCAGTTTAGCTTCATCGCGAACACCAATTTGACGCAGCTCGATTCGCGTACGGAACACACTAGCTAAATCCTTTACTAATTCCCGGAAATCTACACGTCCTTCTGCTGTAAAATAAAAAATAATTTTATTGCGATCAAATGTATATTCAACGTCAACGAGCTTCATATCCAACGAATGCTCAACAATTTTCGTATTCGCTAACTCAAAAGCACGTTTTGACTCAATTGTATTTTCTTCTACCTGGAAACGATCACGTTCATCGGCTGGTCGAACTACTTGTTTTAATGGTAAAACAACGTCATTCTCGCCGACTTGGCGCATTGGCACAACTACTTTGCCATATTCAATTCCCCGCGCAGTTTCTACGATTACATATTCGCCAACTTCCAAAATATAAGCGGCTGGATCAAAATAATATATTTTACCCGCTTTTTTAAAGCGAACTCCGACTACATTATACAAATGTATATCCCTCCTGAAGATTCAGCATAAGCTGTTCCATCAATAACGTACGATTCATATTACGATTTAAATTCGTGCGGGCCTGCAAAATAGATTGCATTTGGCGTGACAGTTTTTCATATGTCAATACGAGTGCCAGTTCACTAAATCGTTGATACATATCGGGATACGTGCACTTTGCTTGCTGATTTGCCTTAATCGCTACAATATCGCGGTATGCAAACAGCAACAAATCCAGTGCTAGCTCCATATCTTCTTTTTCTTTGAAGAGCGGGAGCCATTCTTCATGAATATATAATAGTGCTTCATGAACATTTTGATGAACAATCTCTACTAATTTTAACACTGTTTTTCGTGCAAGTACAAATTGCTCATCATTTGCAAGTGCAATAGCTGTTTCAAGATCATTTGTCACCATGCTTGTTGTCGATGCCATTGAATTTGTAATCCCTTGCTCCACAAGCTGTTCCAGCATAGTAGTACGAGGGGCCTTAGCAAATTTAATATGCTGACAACGAGAACGAATCGTCGGAATGATAGATTGAATTTGCTCAGTTAATAAAATCGCCACGACCTGTCCGTCCGGTTCTTCTAAAAACTTTAAAAGCATATTAGCAGAAGCAATATTTAATTTATCTGCATGATGAAGCACATAAATTTTCTTGCCTTCCTCTACACCTGTCATCTTCATTTCCGCAACTAAATCTCTTATTTGATCAATTTTAATAAATTGTCCATCAGGCTCTACTTGCCAAATATTCGGATGGTTTCCCGAATCGACCCGTCTGCAATTTCGACATGTTTCACATGGAACATTTTCTGACAAATTTCCGCAAAGAAGAAGTTTCATAAAAAAAGAGACGATATCTCGCTTACCCGTACCTTTTTCACCTTCAAATATATAGGCATGTGCTAAACGATTTTTATCTACAATTGTTTGTAGTTGCTTCATCACTACTGGTTGCAGTTTCGTAAGCTCTTCAATAGTTCGTGTCAATTCCTTCACCTTTTTCATTTCCTGCTTCTATTTATTTGAATGAATGCCCCTATGTACAATTCAAACAATATATATTCTGCTTGGAAAAATGCCCGTGTCTAGTGCACAACAAAGACACGGGCATTTTTTACATATACAGATTTATTAATAGTCCCTTAATCTCGCCAATTTTCGCCAATAAATCAATAGACTCTTTTTCTTCATTTAAAATATCTTCTGCCAATTCGACAAGACGCTCATCAATTGTTTCGACAATTTTTAAGCGGCGCCCTTCTCCAAAACGGTTCCATGTATGTGATTGCTTTGTCTCAAGCCCATAATCTACTGCTTCCTGTAAAAAACGTTTCACAAGCATTTTAAAGCGCGCTAATTCACGTAGATTCCGTGATCGTGCTACTCGGTCTCCCGCTGTAGAAATATCACCCATTAATCTTGTGAGCTGCTCTGACTGCATTTTGGACTCTTGCTTTACAATCATGTCACCAAAGCGATTGCCGTTTTGATTTGCCGGACGCAAATCATTGCGATTCGCATTTAAACTTGTACGGAGATCTTGATTAATCTTCATTTACCATTCGCCTCCATAAAAATAACGCCCCACTATACTACTCGGTTTTATACGCACAATAAATAGTTGCACGAACTTACCAATACCGAATGGGGATTCAATTTCCTTCAGTCTGCTGAAAAGAAATTAAAAATGATGGAATTGTTCGATTGGTAATACAAATACAATCGCTCCTCCAACTTCAACTTCAACAGGGTACGGGATGTATGAATCTGCGTTTCCCCCCATTGGAGATACAGGAGCAACCATTTGCTCACGTGATCGGCAGTTTTCGCGAATAATATCTAATAACTTCGGAATTAAAGAATCATCCGTACCTATTAAAAATGTCGTATTCCCCGATCGTAAAAATCCACCTGTACTCGCTAATTTTGTCGCACGATAGTTGTTTTTTGTCAATGCATTCGATAAGCGGTTGCTATCTTGATCTTGCACTACTGCTACTACTAACTTCATCCGTACTCACCCCTTCATTGAATTGGTTCCTCTATTATATCATCAATTACGCCTCGGTGTAATGTGTCCGGATTTTTTTTGAGTTTACTCAAAAAATCACCTTTAAAAATCTGTGACATCTGCCAGAAGCTTATTTTTATTCAGCGGTTGTTCTAGAAACCCGCTGAACACATAAAAGGTCCACTTCATTTACTTTTACCCTAATAACGGATTTAAAATCCCCCATACTTCTTCAATGACCTTATCAATATCCTGGTCGGCATTCACCATTTTAAAACGCTCAGGGTATCGTCTCATCGCTTCCTCGTACCCTTCATATACTTTTTGGTGGAATGCCAACCCTTCCGCATCCAGTCGGTTAATTTCATCACTGCGTGTCGCATGAATACGCGCTAATCCTTTTTCCGGTGCAATATTAAAGAAAATCGTTACATCCGGCAAGCGCTTTCCTATCGCAAATTCATTGATGGAAAGTACATCATCGACTCCGATTTCCCTTGCATAGCCCTGATATGCCAATGACGAGTCAATAAACCGATCGCATAATACATGCTTCCCTTCTTGCAATGCCGGCATAATCTTTTCGTAAAAATGTTGTGCCCGTGCTGCTGCATATAATAATGCCTCTGTGCGTTCATGCATTTCTGTATGTGCCGGATCTAAAATAACCGCCCGTATTTTCTCGGCAATTTCAATCCCGCCTGGTTCACGCGTAAGCAAGGCTTCAATACGCTTTTCTATTAAACGCTCGCCGATTGCCTTTAATACACTTGTTTTTCCGGCACCTTCCCCGCCTTCAAACGTAACAAATAAATTCCTTTGCATTTTATATTCTCCCTGCATCTATATTATGACTTGTATTAATTTCTCCTGTAATCTATGATCTCCCTGGAACATTGCCCCGATGGCAAGCAGCTCCTCTAACCGGCCAATTTGTACTCCCGTAATTTTTTCACCTTGTACAAGTAATGGAATTCCAGGCGGATACGGAATAAGTGTTGTAGCTGCAATACGTTCGATAGCTCGGTTGTAGGGTATCCATTCTTTTTCTGCCCTCTCTATTTCATCAAAGCTATACTGAGGTTGTGTAATAGCCGTCGTTTCAAAGCCATCGATTTCATTTGTATTTTCAATGGTTAGAAACTTTTTTAAATGTGTATATGCCTCTTTCATACGGTTACATATATCCGCAATCGAATAAGAGTCCCCCTGCTTTAACAATGGTAAAATTAAAAGTACTTGTTTTACATCTGCCAATTCTACATATACATGAAATTTCTCTAATGCCTCTTTTAATTGAAATCCTGTATAACCCGGAGCACGGACTAATAGTTTTAATGGATCACTCACTTCAACAACCTGCAAATCTATTAAAGACTCAATAAATACCTTACGTTTCTCCATAAGATACGTGTAATCAGCTTCCGTGTAATTCGCCACATAACTTCTTGCATCATCTAGGGAAGCTAACAGTAAATACGACGGACTACTCGATTGTAACATACGTAAATAACGGTTTACTTTCTGCTCATTTACTAATGATGATTTCATATGTAAAAAGGAAGCCATGGTCATAGCGGGTAATGTTTTATGTGCGGACTGGACAACAATATCTGCACCTAGCTCCAGTGCCGATGCGGGCAGCTTCTCAGATACAGTTAAATGGGCTCCATGTGCCTCATCAACTAGAACAGGAATGTTATATGCGTGGCACAATTCAATTTGTTTTGCCAAATCATCTGCTGTTACCCCGTAATACGTCGGATACGTAAAAATAGCAGCTTTCGCATTGGGATAGCTCGCTACCGCTTGCTCTAATGTTTTAAAATCAATACAACCTGCTGTCTGACTTTTTATATCCCATTTTGGTGAAACATATACAGGGTTCACTCCTACAAGTTCCAATGCATGAAAAATAGATTTATGTGCATTTCTTTGAACAAGTACTGTATCTCCCTTTTCACATGTTGCATAGATCATAGCCAAGTTTCCAACTGTTGAGCCATTCACTAAAAAGAAACTACGACTTGCTCCATATGTTGATGCGAGGAGCTGCTCTGCCTGTTGAATGGCTTCTTCTGGATGATGGAAGTCATCCAGTCCTGTCAGTTCAGTTACATCGTACTTTAATGCCTTTTTTATTTCATTGGGCAAATTCGAAAGCAACCCATTTTTGTGTCCAGGCACATGAAAAGATTGCGGATCATCCGCAACAAACTTTTTTAATGCTTGAACGATTGGTCGATCATTGTTCACCACGTTCACCTCATTTTCATTGTCCTTCTATTATAAGATGCATCCATCTTTCAGACCACCATTGGCGTTGGAATTACGACTATTAGTAACTGCATCCATCATTGCTTCTAGGCTTTCATTTCCCCAATACTCAATGACAACAAAACCATTTTTGAACAAACTAAAATGATTACTGTCTGCAGTAAAATAATATATAGTATAAGCTTTTAAACAAAACAAAAAACCCACTGATTTCTCAGTGGGTCTACATGTGCGAAGCGACGTCCTACTCTCACAGGGGGAAGCCCCCAACTACCATCGGCGCTAAAGAGCTTAACTTCCGTGTTCGGTATGGGAACGGGTGTGACCTCTTTGCCATCATCACTTCACTATTACGGCTTCCAATCCACGAGTGTGTCTTGAAACCCTCTTGTTTTTTAAAAGAAATTTCATTCTTTCAAAACTGGATAAACGTTTCATTGAATTATGCAATAAAATGTGGTTAAGTCCTCGACCGATTAGTATTCGTCAGCTGCATACGTCACCGCACTTCCACCTCGAACCTATCTACCTGATCGTCTTTCAGGGGTCTTACTTACTTGCGTAATGGGAAATCTCATCTTGAGGGGGGCTTCATGCTTAGATGCTTTCAGCACTTATCCCGTCCATACATAGCTACCCAGCGATGCCTTTGGCAAGACAACTGGTACACCAGCGGTATGTCCATCCCGGTCCTCTCGTACTAAGGACAGCTCCTCTCAAATTTCCTACGCCCACGACGGATAGGGACCGAACTGTCTCACGACGTTCTGAACCCAGCTCGCGTACCGCTTTAATGGGCGAACAGCCCAACCCTTGGGACCGACTACAGCCCCAGGATGCGATGAGCCGACATCGAGGTGCCAAACCTCCCCGTCGATGTGGACTCTTGGGGGAGATAAGCCTGTTATCCCCGGGGTAGCTTTTATCCGTTGAGCGATGGCCCTTCCATGCGGAACCACCGGATCACTAAGCCCGTCTTTCGACCCTGCTCGACTTGTAGGTCTCGCAGTCAAGCTCCCTTATGCCTTTACACTCTACGAATGATTTCCAACCATTCTGAGGGAACCTTTGGGCGCCTCCGTTACTCTTTAGGAGGCGACCGCCCCAGTCAAACTGTCCGCCTGACACTGTCTCCTACCCCGCTAAGGGGCATGGGTTAGAAGTTCAATACAACCAGGGTAGTATCCCACCGACGCCTCCTTCGAAGCTGGCGCTCCGAGATCTCTGGCTCCTACCTATCCTGTACAAGTTGTACCAAAATTCAATATCAGGCTACAGTAAAGCTCCACGGGGTCTTTCCGTCCTGTCGCGGGTAACCTGCATCTTCACAGGTACTATAATTTCACCGAGTCTCTCGTTGAGACAGTGCCCAGATCGTTACGCCTTTCGTGCGGGTCGGAACTTACCCGACAAGGAATTTCGCTACCTTAGGACCGTTATAGTTACGGCCGCCGTTTACTGGGGCTTCAATTCACAGCTTCGCTTGCGCTAACCGCTCCTCTTAACCTTCCAGCACCGGGCAGGCGTCAGCCCCTATACGTCACCTTACGGTTTTGCAGAGACCTGTGTTTTTGCTAAACAGTCGCCTGGGCCTATTCACTGCGGCTTCTCTAGGCTATGCACCCAAAGAAGCACCCCTTCTCCCGAAGTTACGGGGTCATTTTGCCGAGTTCCTTAACGAGAGTTCTCTCGCACACCTTAGGATTCTCTCCTCGACTACCTGTGTCGGTTTGCGGTACGGGCACCTCTCACCTCGATAGAGGCTTTTCTTGGCAGTGTGAAATCAGGAACTTCGCTCATACGAGCTCGTCATCACAGCTCAACGTTATAGTATGCGGATTTGCCTACATACACGCCTTACTGCTTGAACACGCGCAACCAACGGCGTGCTTACCCTATCCTACTGCGTCCCCCCATTTCTCAAACGGTGAGGAGG
>NZ_JBBORC010000001.1:42500-45000 GCF_038004425.1 Solibacillus sp. FSL W7-1464 | reverse complement strand
CTAAGCTTGAATGACGATTTCTTTAAACAGGATATCAAAGCCCTCTCTCCAGAACCTTCGCAGGAATTGGAAGAGGTCCAAATGGCGACAAAAAAGCTTGAACAGGAAAATACTGAATTGAAAATGAAGGTTGAGGAAATCATGGCTTCGAATAAAGAGGATATTGCAATTCGAATTAGGGAAAAAGCGATTGAGCAGCTCGTGCTTAGCCGTTTGCAAAATGAAGCAGTTCAACAGTACTCACAACAAAAAAAGCCGACTCTTTTCCAAAAACTTTTTCGTTCTGCTCAATTGGAAGTCGATAAAAAGCTTTACATCGCAGCATATATTGAAGAAAAGTTTACTAAACAATTAACCCAGGCACTATTGGAATACCATGAACAATCTTTAAGCTATCAAGATGAGTGATTCAAAGCGCTTCCTTCTTTAAGGGAGCGCTTTTAAATTGTGTACGTAAGAAGTAATATACTATAAGGCTTAAGAAACATTTACATTCTAATTTTTTCTGTATGCACAGCTTGTTATTTTTATTTCCTTTCTGGAAAGTTATTCTTAATTTAAAGCTAAAGTTAATTACATTTTAATTTAAACGACAAAAAACCCACTAATTTCTCAGTGGGTTTCACATGTGCGAAGCGACGTCCTACTCTCACAGGGGGAAGCCCCCAACTACCATCGGCGCTAAAGAGCTTAACTTCCGTGTTCGGTATGGGAACGGGTGTGACCTCTTTGCCATCATCACTTCACTATCGGCTTCCAATCCACGAGTGTGTCTTGAAACCCTCTTGTTTTTTAAAAGAAATTTCATTCTTTCAAAACTGGATAAACGTTTCATTGAATTATGCAATAAAATGTGGTTAAGTCCTCGACCGATTAGTATTCGTCAGCTGCATGCGTCACCGCACTTCCACCTCGAACCTATCTACCTGATCGTCTTTCAGGGGTCTTACTTACTTGCGTAATGGGAAATCTCATCTTGAGGGGGGCTTCATGCTTAGATGCTTTCAGCACTTATCCCGTCCATACATAGCTACCCAGCGATGCCTTTGGCAAGACAACTGGTACACCAGCGGTATGTCCATCCCGGTCCTCTCGTACTAAGGACAGCTCCTCTCAAATTTCCTACGCCCACGACGGATAGGGACCGAACTGTCTCACGACGTTCTGAACCCAGCTCGCGTACCGCTTTAATGGGCGAACAGCCCAACCCTTGGGACCGACTACAGCCCCAGGATGCGATGAGCCGACATCGAGGTGCCAAACCTCCCCGTCGATGTGGACTCTTGGGGGAGATAAGCCTGTTATCCCCGGGGTAGCTTTTATCCGTTGAGCGATGGCCCTTCCATGCGGAACCACCGGATCACTAAGCCCGTCTTTCGACCCTGCTCGACTTGTAGGTCTCGCAGTCAAGCTCCCTTATGCCTTTACACTCTACGAATGATTTCCAACCATTCTGAGGGAACCTTTGGGCGCCTCCGTTACTCTTTAGGAGGCGACCGCCCCAGTCAAACTGTCCGCCTGACACTGTCTCCTACCCCGCTAAGGGGCATGGGTTAGAAGTTCAATACAACCAGGGTAGTATCCCACCGACGCCTCCTTCGAAGCTGGCGCTCCGAGATCTCTGGCTCCTACCTATCCTGTACAAGTTGTACCAAAATTCAATATCAGGCTACAGTAAAGCTCCACGGGGTCTTTCCGTCCTGTCGCGGGTAACCTGCATCTTCACAGGTACTATAATTTCACCGAGTCTCTCGTTGAGACAGTGCCCAGATCGTTACGCCTTTCGTGCGGGTCGGAACTTACCCGACAAGGAATTTCGCTACCTTAGGACCGTTATAGTTACGGCCGCCGTTTACTGGGGCTTCAATTCACAGCTTCGCTTGCGCTAACCGCTCCTCTTAACCTTCCAGCACCGGGCAGGCGTCAGCCCCTATACGTCACCTTACGGTTTTGCAGAGACCTGTGTTTTTGCTAAACAGTCGCCTGGGCCTATTCACTGCGGCTTCTCTAGGCTATGCACCCAAAGAAGCACCCCTTCTCCCGAAGTTACGGGGTCATTTTGCCGAGTTCCTTAACGAGAGTTCTCTCGCACACCTTAGGATTCTCTCCTCGACTACCTGTGTCGGTTTGCGGTACGGGCACCTCTCACCTCGATAGAGGCTTTTCTTGGCAGTGTGAAATCAGGAACTTCGCTCATACGAGCTCGTCATCACAGCTCAACGTTATAGTATGCGGATTTGCCTACATACACGCCTTACTGCTTGAACACGCGCAACCAACGGCGTGCTTACCCTATCCTACTGCGTCCCCCCATTTCTCAAACGGTGAGGAGGTGGTACAGGAATATCAACCTGTTGTCCATCGCCTACGCCTATCGGCCTCGGCTTAGGTCCCGACTAACCCTGAGCGGACGAGCCTTCCTCAGGAAACCTTAGTCATACGGTGCATGGGATTCTCACCCATGTTTCGCTACTCATACCGGCATTCTCACTTCTAACCG
>NZ_JBBORC010000001.1:12500-37500 GCF_038004425.1 Solibacillus sp. FSL W7-1464 | reverse complement strand
GAACATCGTCAAGAAAAGGGGGCTCCTCTTTTACATCCTCCACCGCATTCATTTCATCCGATGGTGATTTTTTTTGATTTAAGCCATTTTCGTTTATAAAGTTTTCACGCAGACGAATCCAAGCCGGCTCCGGGATACATAAAAGTTCATATTGAATCCCTATTTCCGAAGCAATCTGCTGTGTAAACAACGAAACAAGTGCATTGTTGTCAGCTACCATTTGACAATGTATATCATACTTGAATTTTATCACAAAAGCACTTGCATTTGCGGCTACGGGCTCCGCATCTGCCAATAAAGCTGCCTGTGATTTTTGCAAGCTTGCCAAACCACCCGCCCAGGCGGATTTCACTTTTTGCAGGTCTGGTTTTGTTGCAGTTTTCAGTACTTCCTGAATACGGCCAGTCGGGGCATTGTATTGATTTCCTTGTGGACGTACACGCTGGCGAGCCTGTTCTTTTTGTTGAGCAGGTGCTCCTCCTCCACCACTTTGAAGTTGTTGAGACAGTTGCCCTAACCTGCTTTCAAGTGAGGCTACCTTACCTTCAATAGCCGGATCGACTGTAGCTGTCCCTTGTGGTGAAGCTTTATATTGTGCCATTTTTAAAAGGGCCGTTTCTAAATATATTTTCGTATGATGCGAAAAACGCATTTCCTGCTGGGTCTTTGCCAATATATCGATAAAACCGTAAAGTGTATCAGCTTCAAACTGTCCCGCTAATAATAAAAACTTTTCTTCCGGTGAAATAAACTCCAATAATTCTTCTAACGTACCATCTGTCTTTAATAGAAGCAGATCCCGGAAGAAAGTAATAAAGTCTTCCGCAAGGCGTAATGGTTCTTTCCCGTCCGCAATTAAGTTTTCGACACTTCCTAATACTTGGGCAACATCCTTTTCCTGTAGAGAAATCGCAATATCGTAAAACGCATCTTGGCTTACGGAACCTGTTACAAGAAGTACATCTTCCAATTGAACGTGTTCATTACTAAACGAAACAACCTGGTCTAGTAAACTTAGTGCATCACGCATACCTCCTGCTGCAGCTTGAGCAATTGCCTTTAATGCCTGCTCATCATAGCCCATACCGATATCTTCCAATACAACCTTCATACGCTCTACTATATCTATAGAAGAAAGTCGTTTGAAATCAAATCGCTGACAGCGGGAAATAATCGTTGCCGGCAGTTTATGAGGCTCTGTTGTAGCTAAAATAAAAACCGCATGCTCAGGTGGCTCTTCAAGAGTTTTTAATAATGCATTGAATGCGCTCGTAGAAAGCATATGCACCTCATCTATAATGTACACTTTAAAGCGAGCATTAGCTGGGGCAAAACGGACTTTTTCGATAATATCGCGCATTTCTTCCACCCTTGAATTGGAAGCAGCATCAAATTCTATTACATCCGTATGTGAACCTTCAGTAATACTTAAACAAGTAGGGCATTCATTGCATGGCTCACTTGCCGGGGCATTTTCACAGTTCAATGCTTTTGCGAATATTTTTGCAGTACTCGTTTTCCCTGTTCCTCGAGGACCGGAAAATAAATAGGCATGTGTTGTCTTGCTTGCGAGGAGAGCATTTTGAAGGGTCCTCTTTACATGTGTCTGACCTGACATTTCTCGAAATGACTGTGGTCTATAAACACGATAAAACGCTTGATATGTCAACCTTTCCCCTCTCCCTTCCATTTAAAAATACATACATTCAGTATAGCATAAAGTAAGTACAAACTCTTTTGAAATGAGATGAATAAATAATCTGTGACATTGAGCAGGAACTACTTTATTCAGTGATCAATTAGTAGTAAGTTGAATGAAAATAAATTCTCTTTTTCATATAAAAAACGCATCCACCAATAAATGATGGATGCGTTTGAAATGGTAATTTTAATACCGTGCACCTTTCTTCGACTGCCGCACATAAGCGTTACTCTTGTCGCCAGCTCGGGTTAGGCTACCCCGCGGCACATAAGTGATACCACTTAATGCTGCTTCCTTCCGGACCTGACATGGTTCATGGGTACTTATTGCGCAGGACCCAACCGTCAACACTACGTGCAAAAGGCAGACCAAACAATACGGACAGCCTCAGAAAAGGAATTCAATCTTGCTAGAGCGGATTGCAAGTTACAGGGCACCGCTACCTCCCCATCTAGCACGGCAAGTATTAGTATACTAAGCAAGCTATCAAATTGCAATGAATTGCTTTAATTAATTTTTTCCAATCCAAAAAATTCAAAGATTTTTTGTCTAAATTTTATTGACGCAAAACTCATTACGTGGTAAATTAATCTTTGTCGAAAAGACATCTTATATTTTGGAGGTATACCCAAGTCTGGCTGAAGGGATCGGTCTTGAAAACCGACAGGCGGGTAACACCGCGCGGGGGTTCGAATCCCTCTACCTCCTCCATTTTTGAACTTTCATCCGCTGTAATTAGTTAAGCGGTTTTTTTTATATCTAAATTCACTTTAAAGTACTATTTTCATTCGTGGAAATAGTACTTTTTTGTATTTATAGACAACTATCTTGTACAATTAAGTACTATGTCATATTTGTAAAGGGCGGTATATCAAAATTGGAATCGACTCAGCCAACTATTAAAACAACAAAACTATTCCTGTTTATGCTACTTGTCGGCTTATTGACGGCTATTGGCGGCGAAATTAAAATAATTCCCTTTGAAGAAGGACCTTTTCGTTTCGGTCTAGGAAGCATTATTTTCTTCTTTGCTTTACTGATCCGTCCATTACCGATTGTCTCTACCGGTTTGCTGACTGCACTAATCGTCATCGTCGGTCGTTCATTTCTGGATATTTTTATTTATGGACAAAGCTTCCTTACTCATATCATAGAACATTTGCCGGCCGGTGCCTTTTATATAGTCTTTGCACTATGTTTCAAACTAATTCCGCTGGACGAGTTAAAAAAACAACCGTTTACGCTCGGTTTATCGGCAACAGCATTTGAAGTAATATCAAACACGATCGAACATGTATTAACGGACATTCTGCTTGTTTCTGATCAGGAAACTTTTACTTCGTTTTTATTGTTCATCCTCGTTGGATTGTTACGCAGTTATTTTGTTGTAGGCATTTACAGCATGATTACAATGTCTGAACAGAAAAAGCAGCTGAAACAGCTCATGACAATTCATTCGGAGTTATATGTAGAAGCATTGTACCTTCAAAAAACGATGACCCAAATCGAGCAGCTTACAGCAAACAGTTATCAGCTATACAAAAAGCTGAAAACAAATGAGGCGCAGCTAGCTTCCGAAGCTTTACATATTGCCCAGGAAATCCATGAAGTTAAAAAGGATAATGAACGTATTCATGCCGGGCTTTCTAAAATTACAACGAGAAATTACCCGTCAGATTTTCTGTTGTCTGATTTACTAAGTTTTATTGTAGAAGCAAATGAAAATTATGCCGCCTATTTAAATAAATCGATTTCCTTTACACTGATTTGTCCTGATGATTATCAAACAAAAAACCATATTGCATTATTTGCGATTTTAAATAACTTAACGGCCAACGCTGTGGAGGCAATTGAAGAAAGCGGATTTATTACATTGAATATCGTAGTCGAGCAGGATATGACTTCTTTTATTGTAGAAGATAATGGAGTCGGTATTGATGCGGCACTCATTCCGATCATTTTTGATGCGGGCTATACATCCAAGTTTAACGAGCAGGGCCAAGGTTCTACAGGAATCGGCCTTTCCCATACTAAAACAATTGTAGAAAACCTTGAAGGGAATATTCATGTAACAAGTGATACATCGACTTGTTTTATTGTACAGATTCCTACAAAAAATATTCAAAAGGAGAATTACTAATGCGCTATTTTATAGTAGATGATGACCGGGCAAGCCGTATGATGCTCAGTAATATTATTAATGACTGTGAACTCGGAGCTGTCATTGGTGAGGCAAAAAACGGTCTGGATGCCATTCCCCAAATTTTAATGATGCAGCCGGAGTTTGTATTAATTGATTTACTGATGCCGAAGTTGGATGGAATCGAAACAATTGAACGCCTTCAGCAAAATGGTTTTAAAGGTCAGTTTATTATGATCTCACAAGTGGTTAATAAAGAAATGGTCGCTGAAGGCTATTCAAAAGGAATTGAATTCTTCATTCATAAGCCTATTAATAAAGTTGAAGTACAAATGGTATTAAAACGGACAACTGAGCAATACTTATTAAGAAATTCTTTGCAAGTTATTCGCCAGTCCCTGACAAACTTTGATATCACAGATGTGACACATACAAAAAAGACGGCACGGGAACATATCCAGTCCATCTTAAATGATATGGGCATTGTCGCTGAAGTGGGCAGTGAAGATATTATAAAAATTATTGAACAGCTATTAATCGAGAAGCATAAAATAGCGCCGCTCCCTCCATTAAAGGAAGTATATGAACGTGTTGCCATGCTGACGAAAAATACGCCTGACGAAATTGTAAAAGAGAGTAAAGCAATTGAACAGCGTGTACGTCGAACTATATTAGCCGCAATGATTAACTTGGCGAACTTAGGGATTGTCGATTATACAAACTCTGAATTTGAGTATTATACCCCTCGTTACTTTGACTTAACGGATATTCGTTATTTAATGAATCAAATAGAGAATAATGAGCAACGTAAAGCAAAAGTAAACATAAAAAAATTCATCCAAGTTTTATATTCTGAAATTATTAGTAAGGTGGATTAGTCGGATTTTGTCGGATTTTGTATGTATCTAATAAAATTAGTTTTAGGCTAGTCCTGAATCTGATTTTTTAGGAGGAACTATATTTTGAAAAAGTTTAAAATTAGTTTAGCCGCGCAAATTTTAATCGGTCTTGTACTCGGTGTTATTGTAGGTGCTGTGTTCTTTGGTAATGAAACTGCACAGTCTTACTTACAGCCACTTGGCGATATTTTCTTAAACTTAATTAAGATGATCGTTGTACCGATTATTATTTCGACACTAATCGTTGGTGTTGCCGGAACTGGTGATATGAAACAATTAGGTCGTCTTGGCGGTAAAACACTTATTTACTTCGAAGTTATTACAACAGTTGCGATTGTTGTTGGTTTATTAGCAGCTAACCTATTCCAACCAGGTGCTGGTATTGATATGAATTCATTAGAGAAATCTGATATTTCTTCTTATGTAGAAACAACGGAAGCTGAAGAAGATAAAAGTAAAATCCAGATTATTGTAGACATCGTTCCTAAAAACATTATAAATGCAATGGCAGAAGGCGATATGCTGGCAATTATTTTCTTCTCTGTAATTTTCGGTTTAGGTGTAGCGGCAATTGGTGATCGCGGAAAACCAGTGCTCGCATTCTTCCAAGGTACCGCAGACGCCATGTTCTGGGTCACAAACTTAGTAATGAAATTCGCACCAATCGGGGTATTTGCACTTATAGGTGTAACCGTTTCCAAATTTGGTGTAGAATCCCTTATTCCGTTAGGGAAATTGGCAATCTTAGTATATGCAACTATGATTTTCTTTGTAATCGTTGTATTAGGTATTACAGCCCGTATTTTCGGTATTAATATCTTTAAATTAATTCGTATGATTAAGGACGAGCTATTACTGGCCTACACTACTTCTTCATCAGAGACAGTATTACCTCGTATTATGTTAAAAACAGAAAAAATGGGTGCACCGAAAGATATCGTATCGTTCGTAATCCCGACAGGTTATTCATTCAACTTAGACGGTTCTACTCTTTACCAGGCGATTGCAGCAATCTTCATTGCGCAAATGTACGGTATTGACCTTTCAATTATGGAACAGATTACATTAATGCTTGTATTAATGGTAACATCTAAAGGTATTGCGGGTGTTCCAGGGGTATCTTTCGTAGTACTTCTTGCAACATTGGGTTCTGTAGGTATCCCACTTGAAGGTTTAGCATTCATTGCAGGTATTGACCGTATTTTAGATATGGCTCGTACAGCTGTAAACGTAGTAGGAAATACATTGGCAGCACTTGTTATGGCGAAATGGGAAAAACGTTTCGACGAGAAGCAATTTGCTGAGTACCAAGCTGCGAACCTAAAATAAAATTGGAAAATGGCGTAGTGAACAATAAATTCACTACGCCATTTTTTATTTCACAACTTTTGCTAAATAAGCACGGATTGATGCTTCCCCATTATGTAATGCCTCATGTGCCCGTTCTTCATCCTTTTTTACTTTTGCTTCTGCAGCCTCAATAATCCGTTCAATATCCTTCTGAGGGATAATAACGACACCATCACTATCACCCACGACATAATCACCTGTTTGAACAGCCACATTTCCTACAGATACGGCTATGCCCACTGTCCCGCCCCCATGTTTATTGCCTGCTGCTACTGTTGTACCTAATGCAAATACCGGAAAGTCAATTTCCTTTGCAGCTGCTATATCGCGAATAACCCCATCCACTACAAAACCTTGCACACCGATACCTTGCGCTAGCTGCATAACAAAGTCCCCCGCTACAGCACGATTTGTATTGCCCTTAGCATCGATGACTAAAACTTCCCCTTTTTCAGCCTGACTGATCGCTTCTAGTACCGCTCCATTTTCCCCGTCCGGCAGGCGTACCGTTCTCGCTTGTCCTGCAATTTTAAAGTGTTCGGCAAGCGGTTTAATAGTCGATGCTACATTCGTATGTCCCCCTGTTGCATCGGAAATTGCTGTCGTCGGTAATGCACGTAAGCGATCTACCTTCGATAAAGTCATATTCCCATCCCCTTTTCGCTATAATGTTACAAATCGTAAAAATTTGTAATTATTTTAAGCATAAACGATATAACTTTTCCTTCGCAATATTTTTTAAAATCGTTACAAATATACTTATATTGGGAATACTAATAATAAAGAGAAGGAGGGATCTATATTGAACAATCCGCTCATTGAAACAGTGACAGATGAAAGTGGGAAGACAACGTATAGGATGAAGACCTTCGATATACAAGTTACTGCCCGGCTGACAGGCGGTCTCGCCCCTACAATCACATATATGCATAAAGATAAAGATGTTACGGATGATATACGTTCAATTCGCTTTCATTTTGAAAACCCGGCATCATATATCGAAAACTATGCTTCTTTTCAAAGGATGCTTTATGAAAGGGAACAACGTGCGGTGAACGAGCTTTATGAATCCATCAGTATGAAACCTAAAAATATGACGACCGGTAAACAAGTTTTATGGAGTTTCTTCGTGTTCCTTCTCATTATGGCACCTATTTTTATCATCGTTTGGACGAAATGAAAAAGACTGATTTCCGCTATTATACAGAAATCAGTCCTTTTTATTATTTTCGTAAATGACTTGTTTGTTCTAGCATATAACCGATACGTGCTACGACATCCTCTACCTGTGCAGGGTTCTTCATTAAATCATAATCGTTAATATCAATACGCAGCACCGGGCATGCATTGAAGTTGTTAATCCAGTCTTCATAGCGTCCGTGCATTTCTTCCCAGTACGAATGAGGCGTTTGCTGCTCCATCTCGCGTCCTCGTTCATGGATACGTCCTATTACATCATCAATTGGACCTTCCAAATAAACAAGCAGATCCGGATGCGGGAAATACGGTGTCATAACCATTGCATCAAAAAGATTTGTATATGTTTCATAATCTGTCGGTGTCATTGTACCTTTGTCATAATGCATCTTCGCAAAAATGCCCGTATCTTCGTAAATAGAACGGTCCTGAATAAAGCCCCCGCCATATTCAAAAATACGCTTCTGTTCTTTAAAACGTTCGGCAAGGAAATATACTTGCAAATGGAAGCTCCATTTTTCAAAATCATCATAAAATTTATCTAAATAAGGGTTTGTATCAACCTTTTCATAAGATGTACGGAAGTTTAAGCTATGTGATAATGCTTTTGTCATTGTTGACTTTCCGACACCGACTGTTCCTGCAATTGTAATCACTGCATTAGCAGGAATATTGTACTTCTCTCTTAAGTTCATTTCTGATGCAAACTCCTTTGTTGTAACTTTTCTTCTACTAGTCGTAGTACGTAATTTAAATCTTCTTCATTCTTCACAAAATCAAGCTCATCCCCATTTAATGAGATGACAGGAATTTCTGGATGCATCTTTTCAAAATGTCCGATAAATTGATGATAATCGCTTGAAAGTTGTTCCATATAGTCACGTGAAATGTTCTTTTCCATTTCACGACCGCGCATAGCGATCCGTTTCATTAATGTATCTAAGCTTGCATGTAAATAGATGACCATATTTGGCTTTGGCATATCAGCAGTTAAAATTCGGTAGATCGACTCGTACTTTTCGTATTCATTCGGTTTTAAAGTACGTTTTGCAAAGATCAGATTTTTAAATATATGATAATCAGCCACTACTGGCCCTTGTGCTTCAATAATTTCATGAATATCAGATAATTGTTTATAGCGATTGCACAGGAAAAACATTTCCGTTTGGAAGCTCCACTCATTAATATCTTCATAGAACTTACCGAGAAATGGATTTTCATCTACAATCTCTTTTAATAAATGATAGTCAAACGTTTGTGATACGGCCTTAGATAATGAGGTCTTCCCAACACCAATCGGACCTTCTACTGTTATAAATGGCACAGACATTAGAAGTGCTCCTTCTCTTTTTATAGTCAATGCTTTTAATTTTATCACAACGTTCTTTAGACAACAAAGCAAACAATTCTATTTTGCCGAATTCATGCCTAGACAATTTCTAGTAATAAGGTTGGGCTGGTGCTTCCTCCTGTAATTCAAATAATTTCCCACTCTGTTCACCATCGTTTGCGGTAATTTTCTTCAGTCTGGCAATTGCACCTCCTGAAGAGGCAGTTCCTTTCCCGTAGGTTTTATAAAATGACTTCATCTCTGTATTTCTTCAAACTTTTCTTTGATCAAGCATGATTAATTCTTGTCGCCCAAGCATTCACCAGCATGCTAAACTAGAATTTAAGGAGTGATAGATAAATGCTCGAAAATAAAGATCACCATTTCATGCAGGAAGCCTTGGCAGAAGCAAAAAAAGCCGCTGCCCTTGGAGAAGTACCAATCGGCGCGGTTATTGTATATAAAGATGAAATTATTGCACGTGCACATAATTTACGTGAAACAACCCAAAATGCACTGACACACGCAGAAAGCATGGCCATTCAGGAAGCCTGCAGCAAAATAGGCAGCTGGCGATTGGAAGACACAACTTTGTACGTGACGCTTGAACCTTGCCCGATGTGTGCAGGGGCTATTTTACAGTCGCGCGTACCACGGGTTGTTTACGGAGCCCGTGATATAAAGGCCGGCTGTGTTGACTCATTATACCGTCTGCTCAATGATCCGCGTTTTAATCATGAATGTACTGTAACGGAAGGTGTGATGGCGGAAGAGTGCGGACAAATTTTAACGGACTTTTTCAAAGCGCTTCGCGACCGTAAAAAAGCAGAAAAGTTAGCGAGAAAACAACAATCCGAAAAGTAAGGTGTGTGCAATGAACGGATTTTCCATTTTTGATTCGATTCATATAATATGGCTTATTTTTATTGCTGGTTTTTTAGTTATTTCATTATACTTTTATCATTATTCTTCATATGAGAAGAAACATCTTTTACTAAAATCGGTTTTCTGGCTATTGCTGTTTTTAGAAGTAGCAAAGCAACTTTATTTACTCGTAACAAACCAATATTCATATTGGAGTCCTCCGCTCCATTTATGTGGCTTTGGTATTTTCATTATTGGTTGGCATGCCTATTTTCCGACGCGCACAACAGCTACATTACTATACACACTTACACTGCCCGGAGCTGCGATTGCACTTTTATTCCCTGGATGGACAGCTGATCCAGTTGGCGGCTTTTTGCATTTTCACAGCTTCATCTTTCATGCACTGCTTGTTGTAGCTGTGGCGGCGCTAATTTTGGAAAAAAAGCTGGTGACAAATTTTAAGGATATTTGGCGGGCTGTCTTATTTTTGCTAGTCACAGTTCCGCCTGTTTATGTATACAATGCACATTTCCGTACGAATTTTATGTTTCTAAACCGACCTGTAAAAGGAACACCTCTTCAATGGCTATACGATGCATTTGGAGCAGCTGGTTATTTAGCGAGTTTGGCAGGGGTTATCGTTAGTATTTGGATTGTGCTTTATTTACTTCTTGCCATACAAAAACGACGACACGTTACCGAATAAACGTGTTGCCGTTTTATTTTGTCTTTTTCCATTACTCCATTTTATAATAATTGAGGATTATCGCCTGTTGCCAATAGATCAAAGCCTTCATTAATTTCATCAAACAGAATACTATTTGATAACAGCTGATCAACCGGTAATTTGCCTGATTTCATCATAGGCAAAAATGCGGAATACCTCTTAATGGTACACATCTTCCTAAGGGAGTGAAAATTTGATATTCCGGTGTGGGAGCCCTGTTGTCGTTGTCGTACCCCCCACGTTTCGTAATGGCATAGGCCACTTCCATCGCAGTACAATTCGGTCCCCCTACTTTTACAGGAGTACCCGCGATATCCGTTTCGATCCTTCACCTAATGCATGGATTTCATTTTGGTTTCAATTTCAGCCCTCCTTAAACTAAGCTGTAAGCGAAATTTGCTACTTCCTTTAATTTTTCCTGACGGATATGTGTTTTTACTTCCATCGATTCAAATAGCTCCACTACTTTTTCTGTTGCCACATTTCCTGTAGCTCCAGGTGAAAATGGACAACCGCCAAGTCCTGCAATCGAACTGTCAAACTTTTCAATTCCCGCATTTAATGAGGCAATAATATTCGCATAGGCAAAACCGTTAGTATCATGAAAATGTGCCACGAATGTTGTATCCGGGAAATCTCTTTTCAATGCGCTGAACCGCTCATACACAATGCGCGGATTGGCCTGTCCATTCGTATCACCAATTGAAATCTCGTCCGCCCCGTCATTTACAAATTGAGCTACGACCCGCTTTACTTGTTCATAGGAAATTGCCCCTTCATATGGACAGCTAAAACACATCGAAACATAGCCGCGAATAAATTTATTCTGAGCTTTTGCATGCCGGAACATTTCGCTGCATTCCGCCAAAGATTCATCAATGGATCGTTTAATATTTTTTTGGTTGAACGTCTCACTTGCCCCGACAAATACCGCAATCTGCGGTACACCTGCATCAATTGCACGCTCCAGTGCTTTCATATTTGGGGTTAAAGCGATATACTCCATCCCCAATTCATTGCAAAATGCCGTAATTTCCTGTGCATCCGCCATTTGCGGCACAATTTTCGGATGGACAAATGAAGCTGTTTCAATACGCTGGAACCCTGCTTCATATAATTGTTTAATTAACTGTTTCTTTTCCTCTGTTGGTACAAAGCGTGATTCGTTTTGTAAACCGTCGCGTGGACCTACTTCAATAATTTCAACTTGCTTTGGAAAGTGCATGATTTTCACCTCAATAAGATTTTGGAAGTTTTAATATATGTTCTCCGACGTATGATAATATTAAGTTTGTTGATATTGGTGCTACTTGATAGAGGCGTGTCTCTTTAAATTTTCGCTCAATATCATATTCAGCCGCAAAGCCAAAACCGCCATATGTTTGAATCGCAACATTGGCCGCCTCCCATGATGCATCTGCAGCGAGTAGCTTTGCCATATTTGCCTCTGCCCCGCAAGCTTGCTGACGATCATATAATTCTGCCGCTTTTATGCGCATCAAATCTGCCGCTTCAATATGGATATGCGCCTGGGCAATCGGAAACTGTATTCCTTGGTTTTGTCCGATCGGACGATCAAAAACTACACGCTCTTTTGCATAATTCGTTGCCCGCTCGATAAACCAGCGGCCATCACCGATACATTCCGCAGCAATTAAAATCCGCTCGGCGTTCATTCCGTCCAAAATATAGCGGAATCCTTTTCCTTCCTCGCCAATCAGATTTTCTACCGGCACCTTTAAATTGTCGATAAACAATTCTGTTGTCGCATGGTTCATCATCGTTTTAATTGAACGTATTTCCAATCCATTTCCCACTGCTTCATTCAAATCCACAATTAGCACGGACAGGCCGTCGCTCTTTTTAACGCATTGGTCTTTCGGTGTTGTACGCACTAGTAAAATCATTAAATCTGAATGCTCTGCACGGGAAATGAATACCTTTTGACCATTCACGATATAATGGTCGCCATCTCGTTTCGCAAACGTTTTTAAATTGGTGGTGTCCGTACCAGTGTTAGGTTCCGTCACTCCAAATGCTTGTAAACGAAGCGATCCGTCCGCAATCTTCGGCAAATATTTTTCCTTTTGTGCGGAAGAACCATGCCGTAAAATCGTTCCCATCGTATACATTTGAGCATGACATGCGCCCGCGTTCCCGCCTGAACGGTTAATCTCCTCTAAAATTACGGATGCTTCCCGTATCCCTAAACCGGAACCACCATATTGTTCTGGTATTAAAGCCCCTAAAAAGCCAGCCTGAGTAATAGCCTCCACAAATTCGGTCGGATATCCGTCGATCTCATCCAACTTCCGCCAATAGTCACCATCAAAACGTTTGCAAACTGCTCTTACACCTTCACGAAGTTCTTCTAAAAATGCCAGATTCTCTGTTAACATCATATGAGATCCTCCTACCGTCCGATAAAATTAGGTTTTCTTTTTTCATTGAAGGCTAAAATACCTTCCATTCGATCCTCAGAAGCGATAACCTCGTTGTACGTTTCTATTTCAATCCGGAATGCTTCAGATGCTTCCAATGAACTGATTTCTGCTACTTTTTTAACGCCTTGAACGCCTAAAGGTGCATTACCTGCAATTTTTTTGGCTAACTCAATTGTGGTACTCATTACTTCTTCTGATTCGACAACTCGATTAAATAACCCTGCGTTCTCTGCTTCTTGTGCAGAAACAATCCGCCCTGTAAATAGCCATTCTTTTGCAATATGGAGCGGTACACGTTTTGGCAGTAATCGTGCTCCACCTCCTCCCGGCATAATACCTCGAGTGACCTCGGTTAGCCCTACTTTTGCATTTTTACCGGCAACGATTAAGTCCATATTCAATGCAAGTTCAAACCCTCCTGCAAGCGTATAGCCATTGATCGCAGCAATGGTAGGTTGCCTGCAATTGGCTACTGCCTGGAACATTTGTTCAAATAAATGATGCTGTTCCGTCCACTCGGACTCGCTCATTCCTTTACGCTCTTTTAAATCCGCACCTGAACAAAAGGCATCTACAGTAGAGGAAGTTAAAATAACGACACGTACCGGCTGCTCATTAAACGACTGAAATACAGTTAACAGCTCCTTCGCCATTTCCGTGTTAAATGCATGACGCATTTCCGGTCTGTTTAACGTAACAATCGCAATTTTCTCTTCATATTCATATGAAACTTGGATATATTCCATTCGTTTAATCATCCTCCTGAGAGTTTCATTATTTTCAAATGATTTTTTGGTGGGACCGAGGGTATTATTGAAAAGAGGAAGCAATAAGAAATGAATATTAGAGTTATTAGAGAAGTATCTTTTCTTCTCTACTTACTAGAATATGTATATTATTTTCCCGAATATAACAAAATACTTTTAATTTGTAAATTAAATTACTAATCTCCTCCTCTTTTATAAAAGTAAAAAAGTGTGTTGAATTAATTAATTCAACACACTTTTATTTTATATTAAGTTATTTTGCAGTAATGACTTCTACGCCACCCATATATGGACGTAACACTTCCGGAATAACAACAGAACCATCTTCTTGCTGGTAATTTTCCAGAATTGCTGCTACTGTACGGCCAATTGCCAGACCTGAACCGTTTAATGTGTGAACGAATTCCGGTTTTGCGCCTGCTTCACGACGGAAACGGATATTGGCACGACGCGCTTGGAAATCTTCAAAGTTTGAACATGAAGAAATTTCGCGGTACATATTTTGAGCAGGAATCCATACTTCTAAATCATACTTCTTCGCAGCTGTGAAACCTAAATCTGCTGTACACATTTTTAGTTTGCGGTACGGTAATCCTAAAAGCTGTAGTACTTTTTCAGCATGACCAGTTAAAATTTCAAGTTGCTCATAAGATTCTTCCGGTTTAACGAAACGCACTAATTCTACTTTGTTGAACTGATGCTGACGAATTAGCCCGCGTGTATCACGACCTGCAGATCCTGCTTCTGAACGGAAGTTAGCGCTGAATGCAGAGAAAGCCTGCGGCAGCACATCTGCTGATAAAATTTCATCACGGTAGTAGTTTGTTACCGGAACTTCAGCAGTTGGAATCAGATAATAATCCATTTCATCTTCTTCACGAACTAATTTAAATACATCTTCTTCAAACTTCGGTAATTGGCCTGTACCTGTCAGTGAATCGCGGTTAACGATTTGCGGCGGCAGCATTTCTGTATAGCCATGCTGATCTGAATGAAGATCCATCATGAAGTTCAGTAAAGCACGCTCTAAACGTGCACCTAAACCTTTATAGAATAGGAAACGGCTTCCCGTAACTTTAGCTCCGCGCTCAAAGTCCACGATATCTAATTCTTTGGCAATATCCCAGTGTGCCTTCGTTTCAAAATCAAATGCCGGCACATCACCCCAAGTGTATTCTTCCACGTTGTCATCTTCTTCTGTGCCAACAGGTACTGATTCATGCGGGATATTCGGCAAACGCATCATCATATTTTTAAATTCATCTTCAATTGCATTTAACTCAGCATCCAATGCTTTAATTTCATCGCCTACTTCGCGCATACGTGCAATCACTTCCGTTGCATCTTCTTTGTTGCGCTTCATAACAGAAATTTGCTCTGACACTTTATTGCGCTCTGCTTTCAGTACTTCCGTTTTGGCGATTAATTCTCGGCGTTTTGAATCTAAGTTTTCAAAGTTATCCAGATTCCCTAAATCTTCATTACGTGTTAGAAGCATACGTTTTACTTCTTCAAAATTGTCGCGGACGCGTTTAATATCTAACATAATTTCTTCCTCCTAAAATTTATGAAATGATGATTTTGAGCACTTTAACGCATTAATGTATTAGCGGAATAAATACAAAAAAGCCCTCAATCCCCATGAAAGGGACGAGAGCTACCCGCGTTGCCACCCTAATTGAATAGAAAAATCTATTCCTCTTAACAATTAACGACTTTGGTAAGCCGGCTTCCACCTACTATTATTTCGGAAAAAGCATCTCAAGGACGGATTCACAAGTGTTTTTATCAGCTTCCACCGACCGCTGACTCTCTAAAAAAAACGTGCTCGCTACTACTTCCTATCATCGAATTCATTTATAAATTTAACCATACTGTACTATAAAACCATATACATTTGCAAGTTCTGTTGAAAACATTCACTAATTATCTACATCATGCTATACTTTTCTGACACTATCAATATTAGTAAAATTTAAAATTTCATTAAGGTTACATAAGGAGGAATTGACGATGCTTTTCTTTCAGCTTCATAAAGACCATACGATTCCGCTATATGAACAGCTGTATATCGGTATTAAAAATGCAATTACTAACAACCAGCTCGCTGTTGGTGTACGTCTTCCTTCTAAAAGGGAACTTGCGGATTTTTTCAATATAAGTCAAACTACCGTCGAGCTTGCGTATTCGCAGCTGCTGGCGGAAGGCTATATTATATCAAAACCGCGTGTCGGTTACTTTGTTGAAGAGATCGATTCATTACCATACCGCCAAAGCGATATTTCGAACAACGAAATTAAAAAAACGGCGGAAACTACGGAATATAAAATTGATTTCTCCTCTGCAAAAATTGATGAGGAAGCTTTTCCTTTTACAATATGGAGAAAATACGCAAAAGATGTGCTCGATAAGCCGTTCAAACATTTACTGCAAACAGGGGAACGTCAAGGCGAGCGTGCATTGCGTATCGAAATTGCTAATTATTTGCACCAATCACGCGGAATCGAGTGCCAGCCAGAGCAGATCGTTATTGGCTCCGGTACCGAGCAGTTACTGCCGATGATTTTAAAAATTTTAGATGCTGATTCAAAACTTGCTTTTGAAAATCCGGGCTATTCACCTATTCCACGTCATCAATTAGGTCAGCTCGCTATTCCGATTTCTGTTGATACGGACGGTATTGTTGTGGAACAATTGCAGAAAACGAATGCCAATGTCGTTTATATTACACCTTCGCACCAATTCCCGACTGGTGCGGTTCTTTCAGCCAACCGACGGACACAATTATTGAATTGGGCAGCAAAAGCACCGGACCGCTTTATAATTGAAGATGATTACGATAGTGAGTTCCGCTATATTGGAAAGCCCATTCCGGCACTGAGAGGGCTTGACGTAAATGACCGTGTTATTTATTTAAGTACCTTCACGAAATCATTGATGCCATCATTGCGTGTTGCATTTTTCGTACTGCCTCCAACACTCGTCGAGCATTATCAGGAGCACTTCAATTATTATTCTTCTACTGTTCCTCGGTTTGAACAGCATATTTTAGCAAAATTTATGAAAGATGGATACTTTGCCAAACATCTAAATCGAATGCGTAAAATTTATCGTAAAAAACATGATAAATGTATTGAACTGTTTTCAAATCATTATCCTCAAATAAAAATATCCGGGGATGCTGCCGGTACAAACATACTTGTAGCCTTCCATCATGAGAAATCAGAACAAGAACTGCAACAGGTCGCACGCCAGCACGGTATTTATATTTTACCGTTATCAAATTATTATTTAACAGAGCAGCATTACTCCAAAAGGACATTTTTATTAGGGTTTGGCAATTTGCAACTTCAAGATATTGAGCCGAACATCCATCTGCTAATGGAAATTTGGGGGATTTCTAAAGGTTAATATAAAAGAGCTTTTTAAAGAGACATTCCGTATGGGAACGTCTCTTTATGTTGAAATAATATTGATGCGATATTGTTCGACCCAATCATGTAATTGTATAAAATAGGCAATGAGTTGAGGTCCTGCCATTAACTGGCCAAACCAGGGTATTTGAAATGATTGGCCATTTGTAGCTAGCAATCGTTCTAACTGCTCCTTCTCAAACAATTCATGAAGAACTGAGTGCTTCTGCCGTAAAATTTGCTCCAACCGATTGTGAACGAGTTCTGTATATTTAGGGTGATATGTTTTCGGATATGGGTTTTTCTTACGTTCCACAACTTCCTTCGGTAAAAGATCCTGAAACGCTTTTCGTAAAATGCCCTTTTCCATTCCCCCGCTGTTTTTCATTTCCCAAGGAATATTCCATACATACTCAATTATCGTATGATCGGCAAACGGTACACGGACTTCCATGCTTGCACCCATCGTCATCCGGTCATTTCGCTCCAATAATGTCTGCATAAAGAACTGGTTATTTAAATAAAACAGCTGCTGGCGTTCCTGCTCTTCTTTAGTCCCTAAAAATGCCGGCATACCCTTTACTGCTTCTTCATAGGTACTTTGCATAAACTGCGGTAATTGCAGGCGCTTTTGCCATTCTGTTTTAAATAACTGTTCACGTTCTTTTGTAGAGCGCAACCAAGGGAAAAGCGTATCTTTTTTCCCTTCATAAAACCATGGATACCCGCCAAATACCTCGTCTGCACATTCACCGGATAACGCCACTGTATGTTCTTTTTTCATCTCTTTGCAGAATAAATAAAACGAGCTGTCAATATCCGCCATACTCGGCATGTCTTTTAAACGCATCGCCTGTTCTAAGCCTTCTACTAATTCCTGCTGTGTCAGCGTCACTTGTCGGTGTTTTGTCTGGAATGCCTGTTGCATTTTTCCGATCCAGTATTCATCCTGTGATGTTTGAAATGAATTTTGCAAAAAGTGTTGGTCATTTTCCTCAAATGCTACGGAATACGTTGCCAAGGTTTTCTGTTCTTTCGCAAGTTGTTGGGCAGCGACCGCAGTAATGATGCTTGAGTCGAGTCCGCCCGATAGCATTGTACTAAGTGGTACATCGCTTATTAGTTGACGAATAATCGCATTTGTTACAAGTTCCCGTACATTTTCAACCGTTTCTGCCTCTGAATGCTCATGTTGTTTACTTTCAATGTCCCAATATTGCCAGCTTTCCCAGAATCCATTCCGCACCATCATTGCGTATGCAGGTTTCACTTCCTTAATGCCTTTAAATATGGCATTCCCTACAATACGGGATGGGCCAAGACTGAATAATGCAGCAAGCCCTTCTGCATCAACTTCTGCCTTCACAGCAGGATGGGCCAGTATTCCTTTAATTTCAGAACTGAACAATAACCCATTTTTAAGCTCATAATAAAACAGCGGCTTTACCCCTAGCCGGTCACGACATAGAAATAACGAGTTCTCCTGTTCATTCCATACGGCAAAGGCAAATATTCCATTCAGGTACTCCATACAACGCTCTTTCCATTCAACATACGCCATTAAAATGACTTCTGTATCGGATGTTGTATAAAATGAATGTCCCAAATTTTTGAGCTGTTCACGAAGTTCGTTTGCATTATAAACTTCCCCATTATACACAATGGTCAATTCACCGCGAGTCATCGGCTGATCACCTGTCACTAAATCGATTATTGCAAGCCGTTTATGGCCTAGTAAAGCATGTTTGCTTATAAAGTACCCTTCGCTATCCGGACCTCTGTGTAAAAGCGTCCTCGTCATTTTTTTGATCATTGATTCCTCATTTACTAACTGAGTCGAGTAATCAATCCAACCTGATATCCCACACATGAACATCCCTCCATGTATCAATGTATGTTTTGCATGGATTATCGACAAATTGTCCCATTCGAAAAAATGCTTTTAGACGAAAAAAAAGCTTTTCTACAAGTGATTACTTATAGAAAAGCCCATTCATTATTTAATTAAATTACTAGCAAATCCGAATACACCGTTCCATAAATTACCGAAAAAGCTTCCGATACCTTGGAACATTAATGAAATTTTACCTGCACGTTCTACCGATTCAGTCGTCACGACATCTGCTACAATAGGATTGCCGTCAATATAGCCGAAGTCTACACCTTCTTTAGGTGCAAGTACAGCCTGGCCTACTACTTGGTCTTTCTCAATACCTGCTTCAATTTCTTTCTTGTCTAATGTCAATGTTGGAATGTAGGCATCTTTTTCGCTCGTCTTAATCATAACAGAAACCGGTTCTTTTACCCCAATTTTGACAGAGTCCTCTTTCCCTTTTGTAACAGGAATTGATTTTTGCTCTTCAAATACATAGTTTCCTGGAAGAAGTTCTACTTTAGAAAATTGACCAAATCCATAATCGAATAACTTCGCTGTCGCATCAAAACGTGCTTTATAAGAACCTACACCATTTGAATCCACTGCTTTCATAACAACAGCGATTAAACGTGTATCTCCGCGTTTAGCCGTACCTGTAAATGTATGACCAGCAAAATCTGTTGTCCCTGTTTTTAATCCGTCTACACCTTCATATTCATATACAAGGCCTGGTAGCATGAAGTTCCAGTTGGACATATTAATTGCATCCGAAGTTCCTTCACGGAATACTTTCTTCGGAATTTTTGCTGTTTCTAACATTTCAGGATGATCTTTTAATAAGTTGTATGCTAACTTTGCTACCGAACGAGCAGGCATAACATTTTCATCCTTTTCTCCAGTACCTTCTGGATGCATGCCTTGTAAATCAGCGTTATTTAAACCTGTTGCATTTACGAACTTGTAATTTTCCAAGCCAAGTTCTTCCGCTTTTTTATCCATCAATTTCAGGAACTCTTTTTCTGTACCTGCAATTGTTTCAGCAATCGCAATTGTAGCAGCGTTTGCTGAATAGATTGCCATAGCTTCATACAACTCTCTAATCGTATACGTACCGTCAGCACGTAGCGGCACATTACTCAATAAACGATTTTGGGAAACTTTATATGTATACTCTGTTACATTATATTCCTGCTCCCATGAAATTGAGCCTTCTTTAATTGCATCAAGTAATAGATACTCTGTCATCATTTTCGTCATACTTGCAATACCTAAAGCTGTTTCTGCGTTTTGCTCATATAAAATTTTTCCTGAATCTGCATCAATTAAAATTGCTGCATCTACCGTTAACCCTAAATCCGTTGCTGCATTTGTCTTAGCAGGTGTCATCGCCAGCATGCTAAGTATTAAAATCGGGATTAAGGCAATGCTTAATACCGTTTGCTTTCTTACCTTCTTCACAAAGCTACCTCCAAATTTTTATTCTTGTCTAACGTCATTTTATCATACATAAGTAGTTGTATGTGACCTTCTGTTAATAAAAAAACGTTACTATCTTCAATTTGACGATAGTAACGTTTGAAAGTTTCCTGGTAATTATTGTAAAGAGTAGTTTGGTGATTCCTTTGTGATTTGTACATCATGTGGATGTGATTCACGTAGTCCTGCACCTGACATTTTAATGAACTGCGATTTTTCACGTAACTGCTCTAAATCCGGTGCACCGCAGTAACCCATTCCGGCACGTACACCACCCACTAATTGGTGAATTGTATCTGCTAAAGGACCCTTGTATGGTAAACGTCCTTCAATTCCTTCTGGTACGAGCTTTTTCGCATCTTCTTGGAAGTAACGGTCTTTAGAACCTTTTTCCATGGCACCAAGTGAACCCATTCCACGATATACTTTAAAGCGGCGTCCTTGGAAGATTTCTGTTTCACCAGGTGATTCAGAAGTACCTGCTAATAATGAACCTAACATTACAGTATGTCCACCTGCAGCTAAAGCTTTGACGATATCTCCTGAATATTTAATACCGCCGTCTGCAATAATTGTTTTTCCTAATTCACGGGCAACTGATGCTGCATCATAAACAGCTGTAATTTGTGGTACACCAACTCCTGCAACAACACGAGTTGTACAAATTGAACCAGGGCCGATTCCTACTTTTACAACATCTGCACCAGCTTCAAACAGTGCACGTGTCCCTTCAGCTGTTGCCACATTTCCTGCAATAATATCCAAGTCCGGGTATGCTGCACGAATGTCTTTAATTGTATTTAAAACTCCTTGAGAATGACCATGTGCTGTATCGATAACAACGATATCCACTTGCGCTTCCACTAGCTTGGCAATACGCATCATTGTATCTTTTGATACACCAACCGCCGCTCCTACAACTAATCGGCCATGGCTATCTTTTGCTGCATTTGGGAATTCAATTACTTTTTCAATATCTTTGATTGTGATTAAGCCTGTTAATTTTCCAGCTTCATCAACAATCGGTAACTTTTCAATTTTGTATTGCTGAAGAATTTTTTCAGCATCTTCTAAAGTTGTCCCTACAGGAGCAATGATTAAATCTTCTTTTGTCATTACATCATCAATTTTTAATGAGTAATCTGAAATGAAGCGTAAATCACGGTTTGTAATAATACCAACTAGCTTCTGATCTTCCATGTTATTTACAATAGGGACACCTGAAATGCGGTATTTGCCCATTAAATGCTCTGCATCGAATACTTGATGTTCTGGTGTAAGGAAGAAAGGATTTGTAATAACGCCGTTTTCAGAGCGTTTTACTTTCTCAACTTCTTCTGCTTGTTCATCGATACTCATATTTTTATGAATAATACCAATTCCACCTTGACGAGCCATGGCAATTGCCATCTTTGATTCGGTTACAGTATCCATACCTGCAGAGATCAACGGAATGTTTAACTTAATGTTGTCAGTTAGATTTACAGATAAATTAACATCTTTCGGTAACACTTCAGAGTGTCCTGGCACTAATAGTACATCATCAAATGTTAAACCTTCTTTAGCAAATTTTGTTTCCCACATTGTTAAGAATGCCTCCTATTTATAAAAGAATATTATTGTAAGGTTACCTCCGAGGGACATCACTGTCAAGATTCTTTAAAAAATAAAATAATTCGGAATATTATATTATTTGTATTTTTCTCTTTTAATACAGGAAATAAGTTTATTAAAACAAAAAACCCACTGATTTCTCAGTGGGTTTGCATTGTGCGAAGCGACGTCCTACTCTCACAGGGGGAAGCCCCCAACTACCATCGGCGCTAAAGAGCTTAACTTCCGTGTTCGGTATGGGAACGGGTGTGACCTCTTTGCCATCATCACTTCACTATTGTCGGCTTCCAATACACGGCGCTATCCTTCGTCAACTTCCCTCGTTCTTTCAGTCACGTACTTGAGTACGCTCCTTCAATCACTCAGTCGTTTCCTCGACTAGCTTGTGTCTTGAAACCTTCTTGTTTTTTAAAAGAAATTTCATTCTTTCAAAACTGGATAAACGTTTCATTGAATTGCGCAATAAAATGTGGTTAAGTCCTCGACCGATTAGTATTCGTCAGCTGCATGCGTCACCGCACTTCCACCTCGAACCTATCTACCTGATCGTCTTTCAGGGGTCTTACTTACTTGCGTAATGGGAAATCTCATCTTGAGGGGGGCTTCATGCTTAGATGCTTTCAGCACTTATCCCGTCCATACATAGCTACCCAGCGATGCCTTTGGCAAGACAACTGGTACACCAGCGGTATGTCCATCCCGGTCCTCTCGTACTAAGGACAGCTCCTCTCAAATTTCCTACGCCCACGACGGATAGGGACCGAACTGTCTCACGACGTTCTGAACCCAGCTCGCGTACCGCTTTAATGGGCGAACAGCCCAACCCTTGGGACCGACTACAGCCCCAGGATGCGATGAGCCGACATCGAGGTGCCAAACCTCCCCGTCGATGTGGACTCTTGGGGGAGATAAGCCTGTTATCCCCGGGGTAGCTTTTATCCGTTGAGCGATGGCCCTTCCATGCGGAACCACCGGATCACTAAGCCCGTCTTTCGACCCTGCTCGACTTGTAGGTCTCGCAGTCAAGCTCCCTTATGCCTTTACACTCTACGAATGATTTCCAACCATTCTGAGGGAACCTTTGGGCGCCTCCGTTACTCTTTAGGAGGCGACCGCCCCAGTCAAACTGTCCGCCTGACACTGTCTCCTACCCCGCTAAGGGGCATGGGTTAGAAGTTCAATACAACCAGGGTAGTATCCCACCGACGCCTCCTTCGAAGCTGGCGCTCCGAGATCTCTGGCTCCTACCTATCCTGTACAAGTTGTACCAAAATTCAATATCAGGCTACAGTAAAGCTCCACGGGGTCTTTCCGTCCTGTCGCGGGTAACCTGCATCTTCACAGGTACTATAATTTCACCGAGTCTCTCGTTGAGACAGTGCCCAGATCGTTACGCCTTTCGTGCGGGTCGGAACTTACCCGACAAGGAATTTCGCTACCTTAGGACCGTTATAGTTACGGCCGCCGTTTACTGGGGCTTCAATTCACAGCTTCGCTTGCGCTAACCGCTCCTCTTAACCTTCCAGCACCGGGCAGGCGTCAGCCCCTATACGTCACCTTACGGTTTTGCAGAGACCTGTGTTTTTGCTAAACAGTCGCCTGGGCCTATTCACTGCGGCTTCTCTAGGCTATGCACCCAAAGAAGCACCCCTTCTCCCGAAGTTACGGGGTCATTTTGCCGAGTTCCTTAACGAGAGTTCTCTCGCACACCTTAGGATTCTCTCCTCGACTACCTGTGTCGGTTTGCGGTACGGGCACCTCTCACCTCGATAGAGGCTTTTCTTGGCAGTGTGAAATCAGGAACTTCGCTCATACGAGCTCGTCATCACAGCTCAACGTTATAGTATGCGGATTTGCCTACATACACGCCTTACTGCTTGAACACGCGCAACCAACGGCGTGCTTACCCTATCCTACTGCGTCCCCCCATTTCTCAAACGGTGAGGAGGTGGTACAGGAATATCAACCTGTTGTCCATCGCCTACGCCTATCGGCCTCGGCTTAGGTCCCGACTAACCCTGAGCGGACGAGCCTTCCTCAGGAAACCTTAGTCATACGGTGCATGGGATTCTCACCCATGTTTCGCTACTCATACCGGCATTCTCACTTCTAACCGCTCCACCAGTCCTTCCGGTCTGACTTCAACGCTGTTAGAACGCTCTCCTACCACGCATACTCAAAGTATGCATCCACAGCTTCGGTGAATCGTTTAGCCCCGATACATTTTCGGCGCAGCGTCACTCGACCAGTGAGCTATTACGCACTCTTTAAATGATGGCTGCTTCTAAGCCAACATCCTGGTTGTCTAAGCAACGCCACATCCTTTTCCACTTAACGATTACTTGGGGACCTTAGCTGGTGGTCTGGGCTGTTTCCCTCTTGACTACGGATCTTATCACTCGCAGTCTGACTCCCGTGTATAAATATCCGGCATTCGGAGTTTGTCTGAATTCGGTAAAGCGAGATGCCCCCCTAGTCCAAACAGTGCTCTACCTCCGGTATTCTCAATCACGAGGCTAGCCCTAAAGCTATTTCGGAGAGAACCAGCTATCTCCAGGTTCGATTGGAATTTCTCCGCTACCCACACCTCATCCCCGCACTTTTCAACGTGCGTGGGTTCGGGCCTCCAGTGAGTGTTACCTCACCTTCACCCTGGACATGGGTAGATCACCTGGTTTCGGGTCTACGACCACGTACTAATTCGCCCTATTCAGACTCGCTTTCGCTGCGGCTCCGTCTTCTCAACTTAACCTCGCACGTAATCGTAACTCGCCGGTTCATTCTACAAAAGGCACGCTATCACCCATTAACGGGCTCTAACTACTTGTAGGCACACGGTTTCAGGATCTATTTCACTCCCCTTCCGGGGTGCTTTTCACCTTTCCCTCACGGTACTGGTTCACTATCGGTCACTAGGTAGTATTTAGCCTTGGGAGATGGTCCTCCCGGATTCCGACGGAATTTCACGTGTTCCGCCGTACTCAGGATACACTCTGGAGGGAATGAACTTTTGACTACAGGGCTTTTACCTCGTTTCGCGGACCTTTCCAAGTCGCTTCGTCTAATCCATTCTTTTGTAACTCCGTATAGAGTGTCCTACAACCCCAAAGAGCAAGCTCTTTGGTTTGGGCTCTTCCCGTTTCGCTCGCCGCTACTCAGGGAATCGAATTTTCTTTCTGTTCCTGCAGGTACTTAGAT
>NZ_JBBORC010000001.1:0-10000 GCF_038004425.1 Solibacillus sp. FSL W7-1464 | reverse complement strand
CCCGCTTAACGAATAATTAGTTCGATTTTTATCCTTGAGTAATGACACGCGAAATATAGAAGCTTCTATTAGAAGAAAGATCCACAATTTCTCCTGTACGTAATAATTTTACAAGTGGGCGTGTAGGTGAATATTTATTGATGAACATTACTTCACCCAACTCCAAATTCGATAATTCAATTTTTGTCCCTATTGGTAAATCAACGACAATATCCATTAATGCTTGAACAACTTTAATATCAAATTTACCAAACTCCTCTTCCTTAATCATCTCAATTACTTTGAAGGGGGATTGTTTTGAGCGATACATACGTTCACTAGTCATCGCATGGAATACATCTGCTACCGCAATAATTTGGGCAAAGAATGAAATAGCCCCTGTACGGTCACCCTTTGGATAACCGCTTCCATCCAAACGTTCATGATGCTGATAAACGGCTACCTTCATAATATCCTTTATTGCTGTTACGTTTTTAATGAGTAAGTAACTATAGTAAGGATGTTTTCGTACTTCCCCAAATTCTGATTCTGTTAATACGCTTTTCTTATCACGTATACGCGAGGGAATTCGTGACATTCCGCTGTCTGCTAACATTCCGGCAATAGCCAGCTGAATTGTATCCCCTCGTTCATATCCCATTTTCTTTGCAATGACTGCTGCAATTAGACCAGTGGCTATAGAATGATGATATAAATAATCCTTTGCATTCGAATAACTGTTTAAATTGAAAATGTAAGAGCGATTTTCTAAAACCATATCCATTAACGGAATTATTATGTTTCTTACTTTTGTCAAATCTACTCTTCCACCGGCTTCCCAATTTAAAAATTCCTTTTTCAATTGTCCAATACCGTCAAGATAATACTTTTCAAAACTTGTATATTGCTGCAAAGGCATAGCTACTGGAGGATTATCAAACTTTTCTTCACTTGTCTCGGTTTCTTCAACTTCAATTTCATTATGTACTAACACGGTTTTTAGATTAAATAATTCAAATACGCGTAAATGCTCCGGTTTTACTTTTGTATTTTTATAAATAATCGGATATTGTGTATTGGCAAAAATATCTTCAGCAATTACTTTACCTAATCGCAATTCCTCAACTCTTATCAATATTGCTTCCAATTTCACAACCCCTTAAGAACAATTTCTCATAATATAATTTATTCTTCCTAAATAACTACTAATTTTTTTCATAATATAAGTTAATTATAACGAATAGGAAATAGAATACAATAAAAAAAGTAATCTAGATAGTCTAAACTAACTAGATTACTTTTCAATTACTCTTCTATAGCTGAGTTGGATTCTCCTTCAATTTCGGAATCAATTTCTTCATCATCCGGAGCATCTTCCTCTTTTTTCACTCGTGCCACAGTTGCTACATATTCGTCATCAGCAAGTCTGATTAAACGAACGCCTTGTGTGCTACGGCCGATAACAGATATATCATTTACATCCATTCTGATTAACATACCATTAATCGTAATCAACATAATGTCTTCTGATCCATCTACAGCCTTTACAGCGCACATTTTACCGTTCTTATCGGTAATTTGCATCGTTTTCAGACCTAATCCGCCACGGCTTTGTAAACGGTATTCAGATTCTGGCGTACGTTTACCGTACCCATTTTCAGTGACAACCAAAATTTCCTGACCTGGCTCAAGAATTTCCATGCCTACTACAAAGTCACCTTCACGAAGTTTAATACCGCGTACCCCGGCAGCCGAACGACCCATCGAACGAATATCGTCCTCTTTAAATCGTACTAACATACCATCGCTTGTACCGATAATAATTTCCTTTGTGCCATCTGTTAAATGTACAGAAATTAAATCATCGTCTTCACGTAATGTAATGGCAATTAAACCATTTGTACGGATATTGGCAAACTGATCAACAGGTGTACGTTTTGTTACCCCTGTTTTTGTAGTAAAGATAAAGTAAGCATCTTCTTTGAATTCTGTTACGCGAATCATTGCAGTAACATGCTCACCTTTATCGATATTAAGCAAGTTTACAATTGGCAGTCCCTTCGCTTGGCGACCGAACTCCGGAATTTCATATCCTTTTGCACGGAATACTTTCCCTTTTGAAGTGAAGAAAAGAATTGTATCGTGTGTAGAAGTGAATAATAAATGTTCTACGAAGTCATCTTCATTCGTTCCCATACCTTGTACACCACGGCCACCGCGTTTTTGCGAGCGATATGTGTTCGCAGCCAAACGTTTAATATAACCGTTATGTGTTAATGTCAGTACCGAGTTCTCACGAGGAATTAAATCTTCATCTTCAATCATTTCTAAGCCGCCAGCAGTAATTTCTGTACGACGCTCATCACTGTAACGATCTTTAATATCCGTCATTTCTGTGCGGATAATTTCGACCACTTTCGCTTCATCAGCCAAAATCGCTTTCAATTCATCGATTAGTTTTAAAAGTTCCTGATACTCAGCCTCAATTTTTTCGCGTTCTAATCCGCTTAAACGTACAAGACGCATATCTAAAATTGCTTGCGCCTGGCGTTCAGATAAATTAAAGCGCTCCATTAATTGAGGTCTTGCTTCTTCACCGCTGCGAGAAGCCCGGATAATAGAAATAATTTCATCAATATGATCAAGCGCAATACGTAAACCTTCTAAAATATGTGCACGTTCCTCTGCTTTTCGAAGCTCGAATGCAGTACGACGTTTAATAACTACTTTTTGGTGTTCTAAGTAATGATAGAGCACTTCTTTTAGACTTAATACTTTTGGCTGCCCATCAACTAGCGCTAGCATATTCACACCAAAGCTTGATTGCATCGCTGTTTGCTTAAACAAATTGTTCAGTACGACATTCGCATTTGCATCACGGCGAACTTCAATAACGATACGCATACCATTACGGTCTGATTCATCACGTAAATTTGTAATGCCATCAATTTTTTTGTCGCGTACTAATTCAGCAATTTTTTCAATAAGTTTTGCTTTGTTAACTTGATATGGCAATTCATGTACTAAAATTGTCTCTTTGCCGTTTGAAGCTTGTTCAATTTCCACTTTAGCGCGAATTGTCAGTGAACCACGGCCTGATTCATATGCACGGCGAATACCGCTGCGCCCCAGAATAATCCCCCCTGTAGGGAAATCGGGACCTGGAATGATTTCCATTAGCTCTTCTGTCGTAATGCTTGGATTATCAGCTACTGCTAATACACCATCAATTGTTTCTCCAAGATGATGTGGCGGAATATTTGTAGCCATACCTACTGCGATACCAGAAGTACCATTCACTAATAGATTCGGATAGCGCGCCGGCAATACTAAAGGTTCGTTTTCACTGCCATCATAGTTCGGTCCATAATCAATCGTATCTTTGTTAATATCGCGCAACATTTCCATCGCGATTTTTGACATGCGTGATTCTGTATAACGCATTGCTGCAGCACCGTCGCCATCCACTGAACCGAAGTTACCATGGCCGTCGACTAACATATAACGGTAGCTGAAATCCTGCGCCATACGGACCATTGCATCATAAATTGATGAGTCACCGTGAGGGTGGAATTTACCCATTACGTCCCCAACGATACGGGCACTCTTTTTATATGGTTTATCTGAAGTATTTCCTAGCTCCTGCATACCATATAAAATACGGCGATGTACCGGTTTAAGTCCATCTCGCACATCTGGTAAGGCACGCGAAACGATAACGCTCATCGCATAGCTTAGGAAAGATGATTTTATTTCTGTTGTAATATTTCTAGATTCAATATGTCCATGCTGAATGTCAGACAAAATAAGGACCTCCTTCCAATTGCACTAACTAATCAATTATGTCCAAGCATAATTGTATCCCTCTGCGGGTGTTTGGAAACCCGCAGAAGGATGTTAAATATCCAAGTCTTGCACGTATACTGCATTTTCTTCGATAAAATCACGGCGAGGTGCAACTTCATCACCCATTAAGTGATCGAAAATTTTATCCGCTTCAATTGCATCATCCAATTCTACTCGAATTAAAGTACGGTGCTCTGGATCCATTGTTGTATCCCATAATTGTGTTGCATTCATTTCACCTAATCCTTTATAGCGCTGTACATTAGGCTTCGGTAACTTCGGCAGGCGGTTTAAAATATCTTCTAACTCCTGGTCTGAGTAGCAGTATTCAATATGTTTCCCTTGTTTCACCTGGTAAAGCGGCGGTTTTGCGGCATATACATAACCCGCTTCGATTAATGGACGCATGAAACGGAAGAAGAATGTCAGCAAAAGCACACGAATATGCGCCCCATCGACATCGGCGTCCGTCATAATTACAATTTTATGATAACGTGCTTTTTCTAAATTGAACTCTTCCCCAATACCCGTACCGAATGCTGTAATCATCGCACGGATTTCGGCATTTGATAAAATGCGGTCCAAGCGCGCTTTCTCAACGTTAAGGATTTTCCCGCGCAATGGTAAGATCGCCTGGAAATGACGGTCACGACCTGATTTAGCAGATCCACCGGCAGAATCACCCTCTACGATGTAAATTTCAGATTCAGCAGGGTTTGTCGAAGAACAGTCTGCTAATTTACCTGGTAAGCTTGAAACTTCAAGTGCAGATTTACGACGTGTAAATTCACGGGCCTTTTTCGCTGCTACACGCGCTCGTGCCGCCATTGTACCTTTTTCGATAACTTGGCGCGCAACTGATGGGTTTTCAAGAAGGAAACGTTCAAATCCGTCTGAGAACAAAGCATTTGTAATCTGACTTACTTCAGAGTTTCCAAGTTTGGTTTTTGTTTGACCCTCAAATTGAGGTTCCGGATGTTTGATTGACACAATTGCCGTTAAACCTTCACGAACATCTTCGCCTGTTAAGTTGGCATCCGATTCTTTAATCAGGTTTGATTTACGTGCATAGTCGTTAATAACACGTGTTAAGGCAGTTTTAAATCCTGATTCATGCGTACCACCCTCATACGTGTTGATGTTGTTAGCAAATGACATAATATTCGAGCTGAAGCCTGCATTATATTGCATAGCAATTTCAACCGTAATCCCGTCTTTTTCACCCAATACATCAATTGGCGCATGAATCGCTTCTTTATTCTCGTTGATATGCTCTACGTATTCACGAATACCGCCTTCAAAGTGGAATGTTTCCGAACGTTCCTGTCCTGTACGCTCATCTGCAATCGTCAGACTGATGCCACGATTTAAATAAGCTAATTCACGGATACGTGTCGCTAAAATATCGTATTCATAAACTGTTGTTTCTTTAAATATTTCGCTGTCTGCTTTAAATCGAGTTGTTGTACCTGTATGGTCTGTTTCACCGATGACTGTTAGCTTTTGAGCAGTATGACCGCGTTCAAAAATAATTTCATGGATTTTACCATCTCGGTGTACTTGAACAATTGTCTGACTTGATAATGCATTTACTACAGAAGCACCTACACCATGAAGTCCACCTGATACTTTGTAGCCTCCGCCGCCGAATTTACCGCCAGCGTGTAGTACTGTCATAATTACTTCAACAGCAGGCATACCCATCTTTTCCTGAATATCCACGGGAATACCACGACCGTTATCTTCTACGCGAATCCAATTGTCTTGTTCAATTGTCACTGTGATTCCTGTACAATAACCTGCTAAAGCCTCATCAATACTATTATCAACAATCTCCCAAACTAAATGGTGCAATCCTTTTGAACTTGTAGAACCAATATACATACCCGGACGTTTCCGAACAGCCTCTAATCCTTCTAATACTTGTATTTGATCCGCATCATAAGATTGCTGGACTTTATTATCTTCTAAAGCCACTATTGTTCACCTACTCTTTCATAACTATCAGTATGCTTCTTTATTACGTATTTCAATGCACTTATGGTTGTTCAATTGCTCCTTGTGAGACATTGAACAACTTTGCGTGCTGTATTGTGTCATGATGAATGCCTTCTACACTCGTTGTTGTAACGAATGTCTGTACTTCACCCTGAATTGTATTTAATAAATGTGATTGGCGATAATCATCTAATTCCGATAAAACATCATCCAATAAAAGAATCGGTGTTTCCTTCGTTTCCTGTTTGATGAGTTCAATTTCGGCAAGTTTTAAGGATAATGCCGTCGTGCGTTGCTGCCCTTGTGAGCCATATACTTGAACGTCATAATCATTGACAAAAAACTGCAGGTCGTCCCGATGAGGCCCTATAAGAGTTACGCCTCTCTCAATTTCACGCTGCTTCACTTCTTCTAACTTCTTTGTTAAGTAATCCGCCATTTCCTCGGCAGTCCAGCTTGCTTCCATCCCCGTTACAGGACGGTATTTTATAACAAGCTTTTCTAATCCGCGCGAAATACCATTGTGAATCGGTTCGGCCCAATCCTGTAAAAGCTCGATAAACTGAAACCTCTTACGGATAATTTGAATTGCCGCCTGCACATATTGTTCAGTATAAATTTCAAACATCACATCAGATGCGAGTGATTGTTTTCCCGCATTCTTTTTCAATAAATGATTACGTTGTTTCAAAATCTTTTGGAATGTTAGTAAATCATGTAAGTAAACAGGGGAAATTTGTCCGATTTCCATATCGATGAATCTTCGGCGAATTTGGGGGCTGCCCTTTACGATATTCAAATCTTCAGGTGCAAACATTACTACGTTCATCTGTCCGATATAATTGCTCAGTTTCGTTTGTTCAAGATGATTGATTTTGCCCTTTTTGCCTTTTTTTGAAATCGTCAATTCGATAGGAATGCCACCGTAACGCTTATTTACCACACCTTCTATTTTACCATAATCCGCATCCCAACGTATCAATTCTTTATCGTTCGCAGTACGATGAGATTTGGCCATCGCTAGTACATAGATTGATTCCATTACATTTGTTTTTCCTTGAGCATTTTCCCCAATAAAAACATTAATTTTATCTGAAAAATCCAGTGTAAGCGATTCGTAGTTACGATAATTTGTTAGCTGCAAGCGCTCGATGTTCATGAATTAATTTTCTCCGTTTTCAATAAATGCATCGACAATTTTAAAGCGTCCTACACCAGGGATATTAATCACATCTCCGTGACGCAGTTTTTTCCCGCGGCGATCCTCCGCTTCTCCATTTACAAACACCTCATGTTCACTTAAAAACCACTTTGCCATACCGCCAGAGCTAATCGTATCTGTCATTTTCAGCGCTTGACCAAGCGTAATAAATTCTGTATCAATTACTAATTCATTCAACGTAATTCATCCTCCACTTAAATAAAGTCTTATCACTCTATCATACCTAAAAATTGTCCATAAGTAAAAAAGGAACGGTCTCAATAACAAGTTAAGACCGTTCCTTTTACAATTTCTATATGAATTTTAGTAAGTACGTACAGGTAAAATCAGCTGCAATATTGCATCATCTGCAACAGAACGTAAGATGAACGGGCGCATTGCACCTGTAAATTCAATTACTACATCTTGTCCATCAATCGCTTTTAAGGCTTCCATCATGTATTTTGCACTAAATGAGATTTTTAATGTTTCGCCTTCCAAGCTCTCCACTTGGATCTGCTCTTCTACTTTACCAATCTCAGGTGAATTTGATGAAATTTCCACTGTTTGATTTTCCAGCGTTTCAAAACGAACGACATTATTGCGATCTTCACGGGCTAAAAGTGAAGCACGGTCAATTGCCTGCAAGAGAGATTTTCCGTTAATCGTAATCATTGTTTTAAATTCATCCGGAATTAAACGGGATGTATCGGGATAATTGCCTTCTAAAAGACGGGAGAAGAACAGGACATCTTCAGTTTTAAATAATACATGCTGGTTTGTCAGTACAATTTGAACAGGATTATTTGTGTCTTCTAAAATTTTGTTCAATTCATTTAAGCTTTTTCCCGGAATTACGACTGAAGCAATATCATTTGGTAAATTTTCAAGATTTACTTTACGGCGCGCTAAACGATGACTATCCGTTGCAACGCATATTAATGCATCGCCATCAACTTTCCAGTTTACACCTGTCAACACTGGACGACTTTCTGATGTCGCTACAGCAAATACCGTTTCTCTAATAACTGATTTTAATAAATCTGTCGGAATTGTAAATTGGCGGTCAGCAGCAATTTCAGGTAGCTGTGGATATTCTGCTGCATCTGAGCCAATAAGGTGAAATTCAGATTTACCTGAACGAATGATTGTTGCATAGCCGTTTGTAATTTCGATTTCAACTTCATTTGTAGGCAATTTACGGATGATTTCATTGTACATACGAGCTTGTAGCACAATTGAACCTGTTTGTGTAATGTCCATAATTTGTTCGCCATTTTCTTCTACAGGGATGAATGTCTGGATTGTAATGTCTGCATCACTACCGGTTAATGTCATACCCTCGTTTGTAACATCGATTTTAATTCCCGTTAAAATAGGAATCGTCGTTTTAGAACTTACAGCTTTCATTACATCGTTTAATCCTGCTAAAAGACGATCACGTAAAATAGTAAATTTCATTAGTTTACCTCTCTTATATAATTAATTATTTATTTAAAGATATTAATAGATATAGTAATAGGGCCTGTGAATTTGTGGATAACCCCTATTTCACACAGGCAGAGAGCGATATCCACATGTTGATAAGCTGTGAATAGCATTGTGTGAAAAACATAAAGTTATACACAGAGATTATTTACCTAACATACTACGAATTTGTTTAATATCCTGCTGAAGCTGCTGATCTGTTTTAAGTAAGGAAGAGATCTTTTCATGGGCATGGATCACAGTTGTATGATCACGACCTCCAAATTCTTCACCAATCTTAGGTAATGAATAATCTGTTAACTCACGAGATAAATACATCGCCACTTGACGAGGATAAGCAATCGATTTTGTCCGGCGCTTAGCCTTAAAATCTTCCAGACGTATACTGTAATGTTCACCAGTTGCAGTTTGAATATCTAAAATCGAAATCATGCGCGGTTTTGAATTTGGCATAATATCTTTTAAAGCTTCTGCAGCTAGTTCAGGCGAAACATCCATATTTACTAAGGATGAGTAGGCCACAACACGAATTAATGCCCCTTCAAGTTCACGAATATTTGTATCAACCTGATTGGCAATATAAAGCATGACTTCATTTGGAATATCAAGTCCGTCTGCCTTCGCTTTTTTACGCAAAATTGCAATACGTGTTTCTAAATCAGGTGGGGCAATATCAGTGATTAATCCCCATTCAAAGCGTGAACGTAAACGGTCCTCTAAAGTTGGAATTTCCTTTGGAGGGCGGTCACTTGAAATAACAATCTGCTTTGATTCTTCATGCAGTGTATTGAATGTATGGAAGAATTCCTCCTGTGTTGATTCCTTACCAGCCAAGAATTGAATATCGTCAATTAGCAGTACATCAACATTGCGGTATTTATTTCGAAAATCGATTGTCTTATTATCTCGGATTGAGTTAATGAACTCATTCGTGAATTTTTCGGATGATAAATAGACGACATTTGCTGTCGGATTATGTTCTTTTACATAATGACCAATTGCATGCATTAAGTGAGTTTTTCCTAAACCTACCCCCCCGTAAATAAAGAAAGGGTTATAAGCTTTTGCAGGTGCCTCTGCTACAGCTAAGCTTGCTGCATGGGCAAAACGGTTACCGGAACCGATAACGAATGTATCAAATGTGTACTTTGGATTGAGCATACCTGGGGTAATGTCATGGTGTTCACTTGATTTTGCTTGAGTAATAGGGGGCGGTAGTTCAAAGTCGTCTGCCGTCTGGTCTTTCTGTACAACAAAATTTATGACTAAATCCTCTCCAGTTAACTCGTTTAATATTCCTGTAATCATATGGATGTAGTATTGTTCAAGCCAATCGCGGGCAAAAGAGTTAGGCGCGGAAATCGTCACTTTTGTGCCACTATGCGCAAGAAGTTTTGTTGATTTCAGCCAAGTATCAAAGCTCGGTTTCGAGATTTTCTGTTCAGCTTGGGCAAGGACGGCATTCCATAGGTTTTCTAAATGTTCCAA